>NZ_JBVPQK010000155.1:0-6070 GCF_058197115.1 Bifidobacterium sp. POST2/T3 (B1) | reverse complement strand
CCCAACCTATATACAAATGCTACCACGGTTCGTTCGCATGCTCCAAGCGCCCGTCAGCCAGCCTGCCGGGCTGCTTGCTGAACACTATATGAAGACCGCTTCACACCTTATTGACTCATTCCAGAGAGGGGTATAAAGGGTGGATGCAAAGAGGTGGGTGGCTCCGTTGTGTTGAGGACTGCGGGGCCACCCTGGTTGGCCGGGCCGTCTTGGGATGCGGCCTGGCTGCTTACTCGGGTGAAGATTCTAGGCGTGCAGGCTGCGGGTTTCGCGCCGGTGGCGTCCGGCTGCGACGGCGCCGGCTGCGGCGAGCAGCCCGGCGGCGAGCAGGATGATCATGCTGCCATTGCCTCCCGTCAGGGGCAGGGTGCCTTCGTAGGTGTAGGCCAGGTGCGCCTGGGTCTGGCTGATGCCGCCCAGGGTCCAGTCCACGATCACATCAGCCAGACCCGGACTGTGGGCGGGCGTGGCCAAAGTGACGGATCCGTCAGAATTCTGCTGCAGGGAGCTGACCGCCGTCTTGTCGAACTTGACGCCGGTGATCAGTAGCGAATTGAATGGCACTGGGGTCGGGTTGCTGCTCTGTGCCGTGTCGTTTCCGGTGCCGAGCTGGCCGTACTGGTTGTCGCCCCAGCTGTAGGCGTTGCCGTCCTGGCCGATCGCAAGGGAATGCTGGCTTCCGGCGCTAATGCGTGCAGCTTTGAATCCCGCGTCGGCATTGTTCTGTTGCAGAAAGCCATTTATCTGTGTTGGTGTCCGAGCGTTTTTGACGGTGCCGTCGCCGAGCCGACCGCTGCCGTTGTCCCCCCAGGCCCAGGCTGTGCCTTCCTTGTCAATGGCCAGGGTGTGATTCGTTCCAGTACAGATTTGGCTGGCTTGGAATCCTTGATTGGTGCCTGTGGGATCTTGTACCCGAACGGGACTGTACTGACGATCGGCAGTGGAGCCATTGCCGAGCTGACCGCGATCATTCCATCCCCATGCCCAGACTGTATCGGTCGTATCAATGGCCAGAGCGCTCCAGCTTCCTGCGCTGATTTGTTTGGCTTGGAACGGCTGACCTGTTTTGCCTTGGTATTGTACTGGCGTGGGTTGGTTCGTATAGGAGGAGTCACTAGTGCCGTTGCCGAGCTGCCCGTAGTCGTCGTACCCCCATGCATAAATGGTGCCGTTCTTGTCCAGGGCCATGATGAAGCTCCATTTGACGGCAACCTGGACTGCTTGCAGCCCCTCGTTCGAACCACTCGGATTCTGAACCAGGGTTGGGGTTGATCTAGATAGGCTGTATGAGCCGCCGCTGTTGCACTCACTGCCCCAGGTGTAGACGCGCCCCTGCGGGTCGATGGCCGCCGAGTCGTAGGCGCCGGCGCTGATCTGGACGGCCTTGAAGGGCTGGCCGTCCGCGCCCTTGACGGGCTGCGGCTTGAAATGGCCGCTGGTGGTGGTGTCACCCAGCTGGCCGCGGTTGTTGGCCCCCCAGCTGTAGACGATGCCGTCGCTGCCGACGGCCAGCACATGGTAGCCGCCCGCCACGGCCTGCGTGTAGGTGAAATTGGAATCCACGCCAGCCGGCAGAGGGACCCTGACCGGTGTTTTCTGCCGCCTGCTGCTGGTGCTGCCCTGGCCCAGCTGCCCGTACTGGTTGCTGCCCCAGGCGTAGGCGTTCCCGTCGCTGGCCACGCCCACCGAAAAGCCACTGGCCATTCCGATTTCATAGCCGCCGGCGCTTATCTGGTTGAAGCGGATGCCGCGGCCGAGTTTGGGCGGGGTGATGGTCGCCTGCTGGCCGCCCAGCACGTTGCCCTTGTCTGGGCTGATCGACCAGCCGCCGGTGTCCGCGGGGCTCCAATGCGCGACCAGGGTGATGTCCGCGGTGACCGGCTGGCTGAAATCATAAGCCACATCGGATTTGCCCTCGGCATCCTTGAGAAACCAACCATCAAACAGGAAGCCGTCCTTGGACGGGCTGCTGGTCGGGCGCGTGGCCTGCCGGCCTTCGGTGATCCGCTGCTGGCCCGGTGTCGGCTTGCCGCCGGCGCTGTCGAAGGTGACCGTGTAGGGGTTGATATAGGTGTAGGTAAGGTGCGCGTCGGGCTGCTGGCCGTTCATATTCCAGTTGATTGTTACGTCGGTCTTGCCTCCTGCATGCGGGGGCGTGGAGACGCTCCAGGTGCCGTCCTTGTTGTCCGTCAGGCTCGTGCCCGCTGTCCCGCCGAACTTGACGCCGGTCGGCTTCGGCTTCTCAGGGAAGTCGACCATGCCGGGATTGGAGTCGAATTTCCCGCTGGTGTCGCGTCCCAGCTGGCTAGCGCTGTTGTCTCCCCAGCTGTAGAGGTTGCCGTCCGAGCCCAGGGCCAGGGAAAAGTACCCATTAATCATGTTTGGCGCGCTGGCTTGGGTGATTGTGATGCCTGCCGGCATGGCCACTTTGCCCGGCGTGCCGTCTTTCGCTGCGCTGGGGTTGCGTCCCAGCTGGCCGTTGGTGTTGTCTCCCCAGCTGTACAGGTTGCCGTCCGATCCCATGGCCAGGGAATAACCGTTTCCTGCGCTGATCTGGGTGAATTGCTTGACGCCTGTCGGCATAGTCACTTTGCCTGGCTGATTGGCTGGCATGGTGCTAGTGGGGGTGCGTCCCAGCTGGCTGCTGGTGTTGTTTCCCCAGCTGTACAGGTTGCCGTCCGATCCCAGGGCCAGGGAGTGGGTGTATCCTGCGCTGATCTGGGTGAATTGCCTGACGCCTGCCGGCATGGTTACTTTGCCTGGTTGGTTGGCTGGCGTGGTGCTGCTGCTGCGTCCCAGTGCATTGAAAACGGTTTCTCCCCAGCTGTAGAGGTTGCCGTCCGATCCCATGGCCAGGGAATAATCAGTGCCTGCGCTGATCTGGGTGAATTCCGTGACCCCTGCCGGCAGGTTCACTTTGCTCGGCGTGGCATGAGAATTATCATCTGTAGTGCCATAGCCCAGCTGGCCGCAATCGTTCCGCCCCCAGCTGTAGAGGTTGCCGTCCGAGTCCAGTGCCAGGGAATGGCCGAATCCTACACTGATCTGGGTGAATTGCCTGACCCCTGTCGGCAGGGGTGCTTTCCCCAGTTTGTCATAAGAGGTGGTGGTGGTGCCGTTGCCCAGCTGGCCGCGTTCGTTCCCTCCTCCCATGCTGTAGAGGTTGCCGTCCGAGCCCAGGGCCACGGAGAACCCATTGCCGGAGCCGGCCTGGGTGAAGCGGTCGCCTTCTTCAGGCGGCTTGACGATGACCGGTCGGTTGGAGGATACAGTCTTACCGCCGTAGGCTCCCCAGTAGTAGAGGTTGCCGTCGGAGCCCACGGCCAGGGAATTCATGATCCCTGTGCTGATGTGGCTGAAGCGTATGCCGGATTGGGTGGGCGTGGTCAGGGTGATTCTGGTGCCTCTGTCTGCTGGTCCGGAGGCGGGGGTCAGGCTCCAACTCCTGGTCCATTTGGCGGTCAGGGTGATGCTGCCGGTGACGGGCTGGCTGAAGTCGTAGGCGGTGTTGCCGGTGAACCATCCGTCGAACAGGTAGCCGTCCCTGGCCGGGTCCTTGGGCCTGGAGGCCTGTCCGCCGCTGGGGACGCTCTGGGAAGGTGTGCTGGTGTTGCCTTCGGGGTCGTTGAAGGCGACGGTGTAGGCTGCGCGTGTCTGGGGCTGGCTGTCGGCGGTCTTGCTTTGGATGCCGGTGTCGCCGGGCTTCTTGGGCGTGGCCTGGGCGCTGGTGAGGGGGGATGCGGTGTCCAGGGGCGAGGGCGAGGGCAGCGGCGACTGGGGGCCGGCCGGGGTGGCAGGCAGGATTGGTGGATTGGCTGATGGGTCGGCCTGTTGGCCTGCAGCCGTCTGCTCCAGCTTGGTCGGCTCGGGCACACTGGATCCGCCGGAGGCAGTGTCAGCCGCGGCGAATCCTCCGGCGATTAGGCTGCAGGCGAGCAGCATGCTGACGACGATGGCCCGTTGGCTGTGCGTGTTCGCATGCTGACGCATGACCGGCATGATCCCCTTCCCAGGAACTGTTGCCGCGTACTTGGAACTCCCCTGGTCCGGCTCCCCGATAGATGGCAGACACAATCCCCACATATATTCATTAGGTTATCACCGTCCGTCTGCATGCTCCAAGTGCCCGTCAGCCAGACTGCCGGGCTGCTTGTCTGAACACTATATGAAGACTGCTTCACGCCCTACTGGCGATATAGAGGGTGGAAGCAAAAAGGTGGGTGGCCCCGTTGTGTTGGGGGATTGGCGGGGCCACCCTTCGGCTGGGCTAACTTGGGGTTTAGTCCAGCCGCTTACTCGGGTGAAGATTCTAGGCGTGCAGGCTGTGTGATTCCCGCCTGTGGCGTCCGGCTGCGGCTGCGCCGGCTGCGGCGAGCAGCCCGGCGGCGAGCAGGAGGATCATGGTGCCGTTGCCGCCTGTCAGGGGCAGGACGCCTTCGTAGGTGTAGGTCAGATGCGCCTGGGTTTGGCTGATGCCGCCCAGAGTCCAGTCCACGATCACGTCGGCCAGTCCCGGATTATGGGCGGGGGTGGTCAGGGTGACGGACCCGTCAGAGTTCTGTACAAGGTGGTCCACGGCCGTCTTGTCGAACTTGACGCTGGTGATGTTGAGTGGGGTGGGGTCGAATATGGTCTGTATGGGTGTGGGGCTGTTGCCTGTTGTGGGGATGCTGGTGTTGCCGAGCTGGTTGTAGTCGTTCTTGCCCCAGGCGTAGGCGTTGCCGTCCTGGCCGATGGCCAGGGAATGGTTGTGGGCTGCGCTGACGCAGACGGCCTTGAATCCTTGCCCTGTGTTGTTCGGACCGGTCACTTTTGTGGGGGTTTCCTGCGAGTTGGTGTTGCCGTTGCCGGTCTGCCCGTATTGGTTCCAGCCCCAGCCCCAGGTGGTGCTGTCCTGGTCTATGGCCAGGGAGTGCCATGTTCCAGCGCTGATGCAGGTGACTTTGATGGTCTTACCGGTGTTGCCGGGGTCGTTCGTAGGCCTTGTGTAGTTGGTGTCGTTGACCTTGCCCCAGGTGTACAGACTGCCGTCCTCCTCTCCGATGGCGAGGGCGTGCCGGGAGCCGACGCTGATCTGCGTGGCCTTGAAGGTTTTGCTGGCGTCCCTGGGGTCTTGAACTGGCTTTGGGTCGTTGGCGTAGTCAGCGTTGCCATCCCCTGTGGCGGTTCCGTTGCCGAGCTGGCCATTGGTGTTGTATCCCCAGGCGTATACGTTGCCGTCCTCGTCCAGGGCCAGGATAAAGCTCCATTTGACACTGACCTGGACCGCATGCAGTCCCTGGCTGGAGCCATTGGGGTCCTTGGCCAGGGTCGGCACCAGCTTGGCCGTGCCATAGGAGGAGTAACTGTTGTGTTCACACCCCCAGGTGTAGACACGGCCCTGGTCGTCGATGGCAGCCGAGTCGTAGGCTCCGGCGCTTATCTGCAAGGCTTTGAAGGGCTGGCTTGTGTTGTTCGGGTCCGGCACGGGCTGGGGCTTGTACCGGTCCGCGGTGGTGTTGTCGCCCAGCTGGCCATGATCGTTGCGGCCCCAGCTGTAGAGGATTCCGTTGGAGCCTATGGCCAGAGTGTGGGCGCCCCCTGCAGCGGTCTTCGTGTAGGTGAAGCTGGCTGCCTCTTTGTCAGGCAGGTCAGGCAGGGGGATCCTGGTCGGTGTCTTCTGAGCGGATGTTTTGGAAGGGTCTTGGCCCAGCTGCCCGTACTGGTTGTTGCCCCAGGCGTAGGCATTCCCGTCGCTGGCCACTCCTACTGAGAAGCCGATGACGCTGTCCTGCTCACCACCTGCGCTGACCTGGTTGAACCGGATGCCGCGGCTGTGGTCAGGCGGTGTGATCGTCACCTGCTGGCCGCCCAACACGTTGCCTTGGCTTGGGCTGATTGACCAGCGCGTGTCAACCGGTGACCAATGTGCGACCAGACCGATGCCGCTGGTGACGCGTTGGCTGAAGTCGTATGCCACATTGGAATCACCTTTGGCATCCTCAAGGAACCAGCCATCAAACAGGAAGCCGTCCCTGGACGGATCAGGATAGGGACGTGAAGCCTGATTTCCATCTGTAACCGATTGTTG
>NZ_JBVPQK010000154.1:0-6082 GCF_058197115.1 Bifidobacterium sp. POST2/T3 (B1) | reverse complement strand
ATCAGCATGAGCAGGCCGGCCATGAAGATGGACCCCATGCCCAGCATGTTGCGCCGCGTGGTCAGCCCCAGCATGCTCAGGACGAAGAAGAAGCCTGCGCTGATCACCAGGGTCAGCATGATTGACGGCAGGGAGTAGGTCATGAAGATGGTGCTCAGGGTGAAGCCCATCAGGGCCGCATAGATGTAGAACATGACCCGGGCGGTGGAGGTGCGCATGCGCATAACACGGACGCTCAGGACCATGGCGAAGGCCACCTGGACCACGGCCATGCCAATCCAGCCCAAGGTGCCCGTGGCCTGCATGAAGGCCAAGAGCAGACCGGTCCGGGCAGTCAGGTAGGCGGTCAGGGCGGTGACCAGTAGGCCGACGGCCATCTCCGCATAGGCACGGGACATGGAGACCCGTTCCGCCTTTTCAAAGCTGTATGCTGCGTTGGTGTCTATGGGCGAACCCATGCCGTAGGGTTCACCACCCTGCGTGGTAGGCATCGGTTGCTGTGCGTACTGACTGTATGGGGCCTGCGGCCGCGAATCCCCGTTGAAAGCCATCTGCTCCTCCTTGTCGTTCCCGCCTGTGGCGGATGATCGTCTTGTTCAATTCTACATGGCCGGTTTGGCCATATAAAAGGTATTTGCTCTGGCTGGAATCAGGCGAAGATGGCTGCCATGGCGGGATGGTTGCATGCCCACTTCTCGTCGTCGCGGTTGCCCAGCACTTGGCAGGATGGACGTGGTGGGGCGCGGGAGGAGTATCGGCCCCGTGGGGTTTGAGCCTTGACTGGCACGTTCCTCCCTGCTCTCCTGTGTAGGTCAGGGCGGGGGATTGATACGCCTCCTGGCCTCTTTTATTTGGGCGAAGCGTGTGACAGCTGTTGCTGTTCTCTTCGGTGACGGCGGGATGCCAGGACCCCGCCCATGCCGGTCATGCCGGTGGTCAGGGCGAGCAGGATGCCTTCCCCTCCGGCCTGGGGGAGTACGCCCGCAGGCGTGTACGTGTATTTGAGGGAGGTGTCCGGCTGCTGGGGTGCGCCGCACAGCGTATAGTCTACGCTGACCGTGACCGTGCTCGGCAGGTGTTCGGGCGTGGTCACGGTGACGCTGTTGCCATCGCCGCTGGTCAGCCCTGATACGGAGGTCTGGTCGAACCAGACATCAGTGATCACCAGCTGCAGTTTGAACGCCACCGGCACAGGAACACTCGAGCTGCTAGTGGTGCCGTCGCCGAGCCGTCCAGAGTCGTTGCGTCCCCATGCTTTGGTGTTTCCGTCCGTGTCGATGGCCAGCGAATGCTGGTCACCGGCGATTATTCGCAAGGCGTGCAGCCAGGGGCCGGCCTTGCTCGAGGACTGCTCGGAGGCGAGCACCTTCACAGGGTAGGAATAGTAGCTGCTGGTTGCGTTGTTGCCGAGCTGGCCCTTGTCATTGTTTCCCCAGGCGTAGGCGTATCCGTCGCTGCCCACGGCCAGCGAATGCTCGTATCCGCCGTCCACCTGCGTGGCTCGCAGTCCTTTATCATCGTCATTAGGGCTGGCGGGGTCGCGCACGTGCACAGGAACAGTTGAATCCGTTGTGCTGTTGTTGCCGAGCTGACTACAGTAGTCGAATCCCCAAGCGTAGGCGTATCCGTCGCTCCCTACAGCCAGCGAATGAGAGTATCCGCCGCTGATCTGGATGGCTTGTAGTCCTTTGCTTGCGTCCTCGGGGCTGGCGGGATCGCGCACCCGAACAGGAACAGGATTCGCATTCTCGCCGCTGGTGCTGTTGTTGCCGAGCTGCCCATTTTTGTTGTATCCCCAAGCGTAGGCGTAACCGTCGCTGCCGATTGCCAGCGAATGCCTCCATTCCGCGCTCACCTGAATGGCTTTCAGTCCTTTGCTTGCGTCAGCGGGGTCGCACACGTGCACAGGAACATCAGACGGATGGTTGTTGTTGTTGCCGAGCTTGCCATACTCGTTGTATCCCCAGGCGTAGGCGTATCCGTCGCTGCCCACGGCTAGCGAATGAGAGTATCCGGCGCTCACCTGTACGGCTTGTAGTCCTTTGC
The DNA here is from genome assembly GCF_058197115.1 of Bifidobacterium sp. POST2/T3 (B1). Lineage (NCBI taxonomy): Bacteria > Bacillati > Actinomycetota > Actinomycetes > Bifidobacteriales > Bifidobacteriaceae > Bifidobacterium > Bifidobacterium sp. POST2/T3 (B1). The sequence continues at coordinate 4,036 of NZ_JBVPQK010000154.1, read as the reverse complement.
TTGCGTCCTCGGGGCTGGCTGGGTCGCGCACTCGAACAGGAACAGGATTCGCATTATTGCCGCTGGTTGTGTTGTTGCCGAGCTGGCCATACGGGTTCCATCCCCAGGCGTAGGCGTATCCGTCGCTGCCTAAGGCCAACGAGTAATAGCTTCCGGCGCTGACCTGCACGTAGGTGAAATCCGCCGGCAGGTCCGTATACGTCTTACGATCAGGCTTCTTCACCATGACTGGTGTATGCCGGCTGGTGATCGTGCCGTCGCCGAGCTGGCCATACCTGTTGTCGCCCCACGCGTAAGCGTTCCCGTCACTGCCCACAGCCAAGGAAAAACCATAGGGAATACTGCTGTCGTTTTTTGATCCGCTGACTTGGTTGAATCTGACGCCTCGACTCGTGTTGTCAGGCGGGGCGATGGTGGTGGTTTCGTTGCCCAGCTGGCTGCCCCTGTCGGGGTTGATAGTCCATCTGCCTGGCGTCCATTTGGCGGTGAGGGTGAGGTTCTGGGTGACGGGTTTGCTGAAGTCGTAGGCGACTTGCCCGGTGAACCATCCGTCGAACTGGTAGCCGTCGCGTGCCGGGTCGGGGGAGGGTCGTTTGGCCCTGCCGTACGGGTAGGTGACCTGCTGGTCTTCGGGTTTGGTGTTTGCTTCGCCTGTGTCGAAGGTGACTGTATGGGTGGTGTCTGTAGTGGTGTCTCTGGTCAGGGTCTGGTCGACGGTGTAGTTGAGGTTCTTGGTGAAGGGCTGGCCGTATTGTTTGCCGGTGATGGTGATTGAGGCTGGTCCGGGCTCGCGGGCGGGCATGTCCGTCTGCCAGGCGTCGCCGGTCTTGGTGAGTGTGAGCGTCTGGCCGTCCAGGCTGGCTGTTTCCAATGTGGGCGCGGTGCTGGTGTCGAGCTTGGATGGCTTGCCGGGTTTGCCTTGAGCGTCCGGGCTCCACTGGTATAGGCTGCCTTGTCTGCTGGTGGCGGTGATCCTGCCGTCGGCTTCGGCGGCCTGCGTGTAGGCTTGGCTCCCGTCGTCCGCCCGCTTGGGTGCCTCGCCGGGCTTCCAGACCCAGACTTGGCCGTCCGTGCCGGTGATGATGGCCTGGTTTCTGTTGGTGGTGATTGAGCGGGCTTTCATGCTTTCCTGCAGGCGGATGGCAATCGGATTGGTCGAGTTGTCGGCCAGGTACCAGGCGTGCCCGTCCGCGTCCTGGAGGAGGAGCCCCTGGCTGAGGGCTTGGGCTTGGATGATGCGCATGCCTTGGTCTTGTTCAATGCGTTCGAGCTTGGCTTTTCCTGTGCTGTTCGTCTCCCAGGTCCAGGTTTGCCCGTCCGTGTCCAGGATGAGGATCCGGCTGCTGGAGGCGGCGGCGAGAACGGCCTGCGTCTGCCCGGGCAGGCCGGTTGCGGCCTTCTGGGTGAATTCCGTCTGGTCCTGGCTGTCGGCCTGGTAGGCGTGGACCCGGCCCTGCCGGTCCACCGCCAGGAGCAGGTCATCGTGCATGCTGATGCTGGTGAACCCGGTGTTCCGGTCGGTGTCGAGGATCGTGGGTGTGGCCTGTCGGCTGGTCCAGGCGTAGATCCGCTGGTCGGATCCGAGGGCGGCCTGCCACCGGCTGCCGGCTGTGGCCTGCTGGTAATGGAACCCGCTGGGAGCCTGGGCGGGGAAGGGCACCTGCTTGGGCGGGCTGTCTTTCGTCCATGTGTAGATGCTGCCGTCGCCGGTCAGGCCGACTGTCTGGCCGCCTGCTGTGTGGATGCTGACGTAGTACGGCTTCTGCAGGCCGGGCGGGGTGATGGTCAGCCTGGTGCCGGAGGCGGGCCCGTGGTCCGGGCTCAGCGTCCAGTCCGTGACTTTGGTCCACTGGGCTTTCAGGGTCGTGTCCTGGAGGATGGGGGTCTGCAAGTCGAAAGGCTGACCGTCATATGCCCACCCGTCGAACCGGAAACCATCACGCCGGGGATTGCGTTCCGAAGCAGAGACAAGAGTCCCGGTCTTCACGCTCGCCTGGGTTGGCTTGCTCCCGTCGGCCGGGTCGAAACGCACCATATGCGAGGCTTGATCATCCGTCTGATCGGATGGCTTGTCTGAAGCGGAGTCTGTGTTTTCTGGTGTGCCCGTCGGCGATGACGATGTTGTAGCGCTCGGCGTGGGGTTCAGCGGCGAGGCGGTTTCCAGAGGCGAGGGTGAAGGTAGGGGGGTATTGGTTGCGCTGCTGGGGGGAATGGCGGGGGTTTGCTCAGCTACGCGAGGGCCTGATCCGGCGGGTGCAGGAGCGTCCGCTTGGGCGGATGCGACGCCCAGGCCCGCCAGCAGGCCCAGCAGGACAATCATCATCGCACAGATGCGACGCAGACGGGAAACCAGACGCATGACACCAACCCCCCACCGGCACCATGCAGAATCAGCGCCGTTTGCCTCCTAAAGTTCTGCCTGTCGGAAGCCCTTCTGCCTGCCGACGTAAGATGTGTATCAGATTGCGCGAATCCCGGCGGAAGCCAGTCGTCTCTCGACATCCCGCCCTTTACCCTACCACCAAGACAACAGATAATGTGCGAGTTGTAAATGCATAAAGTTAGGCGTGTGCAGCAGCCGCCAATCGATAAAGTCGTGATTGGCATTTTTCCATCTTGCCTGCCAGCTAGAATGAACACAACACGTCGCGACCTTCGATTGGTCGACAAGGAGTATGCCTATATGACAGGAAACGTCACCGATACCGTCATCACCCTCAACAACGGGGTCAGCATCCCCCAGCTGGGGCTTGGGGTCTTCCAAACACCCGACGGCGAGGCCACCAGCCAGGCCGTCACCTGGGCCCTGCAGGCGGGCTATCGCCACATCGACACCGCCATGATCTACGGCAACGAGCAGTCAGTGGGGGAGGGTCTGCGCCGCTCTGGAGTTGACCGGCGGGATGTCTTTCTGACCACCAAGCTTTGGAATGACGACATCCGTGCGGGACGCACCAAAGAGGCTTTCAAAGAGAGCCTGGACCGGCTGGGTGTGGACTACCTGGACCTCTACCTGATCCACTGGCCCGCCAAGGGCTGGCAGCAGGCTTGGGAGGACATGGAGGAGCTCTACACCCAACGGCGGGTGCGAGCCATCGGTGTCTGCAATTTTCAAAAACACCACCTTGACGAACTGCACACCATCAGCGGCACCAAGCCGGCGGTCGACCAGATCGAGTCCTCGCCCCAGTTCGTCAACGGCGACCTGGTCGACTACTGCCATGGCACCCTGCGAGTGGATGTGGAGGCCTACAGCCCCCTGGGCGGCACCGGCGGCAACCTGCTGGCCGACCCCAGGCTCAAGGCCATGGCCGAGCGCTATGACCGCTCCCCGGCACAGATCGTGCTGCGCTGGCACCTGCAGCGCGGTGTCATCGTCATCCCCAAGTCCACCCACAAGGAGCGGATCGAGCAGAACGCGCAGGTCTTCGACTTCGAGCTGAGCGATGAGGACATGAAGGCCATCACCGCCATGAACAGGGACGAGCGCACCGGCGGGGATCCCGACAACTTCGACTTCTGAGTGATGGTGGTACAGGAGGAGACCCGACCTTGAAGGCGGGGCCTCCTCCCGGGACCCGGCAGAAGCCCCAACCCTTCCACCTGGCCTGATTCCTATGGTAAAGGATTTGTGAGGATTCAGCTAATCGTTATTCCCACTGATGGCTTCGTCGTCGGACTCCTGCTCCTGGGGCGAACCTGAAATGTCTCGGTGGATGGACTGCATCTGCACCTCGATGTTCTGCAGGGAGCGGGCGCAGTCCAGCAGGGTCTGCGAATGTTCGGCCAGGCGGGCGTCGGGCAGGTCGGACTTGTAACGCAGCTGGTGTTCCAGGGAGGCCCAGTAGTCCATGGCAATGGTGCGGAACTGCACTTCGACCGGCGTGTAGTGGGGGCCCGAGGTCAGAAAGACCGGCACGGCGTAGATGACGTGCAGGCTGCGGTAGCCGTTCATCTTAGGGTTGCGGATGTAGTCCTTGACCCTCAGCACCTGGATGTCCGACTGGTCGGAGAGGTAGCGGGAGACCGAGTAGAC
>NZ_JBVPQK010000153.1:0-6119 GCF_058197115.1 Bifidobacterium sp. POST2/T3 (B1) | reverse complement strand
GCCAAGATCGGCGTGGCGGGATCCATCATCGGCGTAGCCATCGGTTCCATCGTCTCTGCCGTGGCCTCGCAGATCTACAAGAATGTTTTGGAAGCCTCTGGCCAGAAGCTGCAGGAGTCCGTGGTCGGCGGTGCTGGCCAGGACGATGACGACTCCAAAACTGACTCGAATACCGATTCGGACGCCGGTGAAAAGACCACCACCTTGCCGGCTCAGGGTAAGGGTCGTTCTGACGATTCCAGCGATACTGCCGACGGATCCACCCAGGTCATGGCCCCGGTGGATGGGTCCACCCAGGTCATGCCCCCTGTCGGTGACGAAAAGTCGGCAGCCAAGACCGGCAGGACCGTTTCGTCCAGCAATGGTCCACGGACCCATCCGGCCTCCGTGACGGCAACCAGCAAGAAGAAGCTGGATCAGCGCCGTCGCAACGTCATCATCGTCTCCGTGGTCAGCGCCCTGGTGGCCGTACTGCTTTCCGCCCTGGCCATCAATGCCCTGACCAAGGGCGAAGGCACCGACAAGGTGGTTCGCAACGTGGTCAGCCCGCCGACCAGCCAGACGGTAACCCCCAGCGAGGAGGAGACCCCCTCCAAGCCAGCGCGGCGCACAGAGGAGCCTGAATATCAGACAACCCCGAGTGCCCCTCAGAACCAGCCCTCTGGCTCGAATCAGAACCAAGGCAGCGAACAGGGATCCGGGCAGAGTCAACCGCAGGGAGGGAACCCCACGAGCTCGCCTTCGCCGTCTGCCGACGCGACCAGCTCCACGCCAAGTCCCTCAAGCACGGCTCCTACGCCACAGTCGTCACCGACGAGCACGACCAGTCCATCTCCTCGTAACTGACCTGTCGGTCGGCGCGGCACACCCATCCCACCATGTAATGTGACTAGGGTCACTTTCGGGCGGTCCAAGAGGCCCGTCCCCAAGGATCTGGTCCCGAAGGCGGGATCAGCAATGAGAAAGGTGTGTATATGCGCAAGGTTCTGTGCTCTCCAGGCTCCTATGTCCAGCAGGAGGGCGCCATGGGAAAGCTGGCTGGAGAATACGCGGCTCTGGGCGCCAAGGGTGCCCATCTGATCGTCGATCCGGTCATCGACGGGCTCTACCACGACGACATTGTCGCATCCTTTGAGCACGATGGGATCCCCTACGAACTGATGGAATTCGGCGGCGAGTGCTCCATGGAGGAGATCGACCGTCATCGTGCCCATTTGGGCGGCAGCGACGCGGTGATCGGCATCGGCGGCGGCAAGACCCTGGATACTGCCAAGGCCGTGGCCCACTTCGCCCACCTGCCTGTCATGATTGTGCCCACGGCGGCCTCCTCGGATGCGCCCTGCTCCAGGCTGTCCGTGCTCTACACGCCTGAGGGTGTCTTCGACCGTTATCTTCCACTGCCTGCCAACCCCAACGTGGTCCTTATGGATACCGACGTCATCGCCAAGGCACCGGTGCGCTTCCTGGTATCAGGGCTGGGCGATGCCTTCGCCACATACTATGAGGCGGCCGCCTGCGTGCAGTCGAACGCCGTGACCATGACCGGAGGACACGCCACCATGGCCGCCTTCGCCCTGGCCCGTCTCTGCCGCGACACCCTGCTGGAGGATGGCGTCAAGGCCGTGGCCGCCGTCAAGGCCGGTGTGCGCACAGCCGCCCTGGAGAAGATCATCGAGGCCAACACACTGCTGAGCGGTCTGGGCTTCGAGAGCTCCGGCCTGGCTGCAGCCCACGCCATTCATGACGGAATGACCGCCCTGGAGGGTACCCACTCCATGCTGCACGGCGAGAAGGTGGCCTTCGGCACCCTGGCCCAGCTGGTCCTTGAGGATCGGCCCCTGGAGGAGACCCGCCAGGTCTACGACTTCTTCCGGAGCGTGGGTCTGCCCACCTCCCTGGAACAGATCGGCATCGGCCAGGCCAGCGAGGAGGATCTGCTCAAGGTCGGCGAGCATGCCTGCGGTCCTGACGAGACCATGGGCAACATGCCCTTTGAGGTGACTCCTACCGATGTGGCTCACGCGCTGCGTGCAGCCGATCAGCTGGGCAAGCAGATCTGAATTCTCTTGCTCTGATCCCTCTTCGAGATGCCAGGCGACCGTCGGCATGCAGTCGGCGGTCGCCTGTATTTAGCTTGGTTTGCATTGGTCACTCCTGCAGGGAGGCAGCGGCCTTTCGTATGGCTTGTTCATCTGGGCATGTGGCTGGACCTGGCTGCGTAGTGGAAAGGGCCCCTGCGGAGTTGGCCAGTGTCAGCGCCTCTTCGATGGGCAGACCTTGGAATATGCCCGCACAGAGGACGCCCGAGTGGGCATCGCCGGCACCGTTGGTGTCTATGGCATGGACCTGTGGGGTCGGAATGTATCGGCTCTGCCTTGCATCCTTGGGTTGGCAGTACCAGGCACCACGGGCGCCGGCCCTGAGAACCACCGGACTGTCCAGTTTCAGCGAGAGCGAACGGCAGACGGATTCCAGCCCGGTTGTGTCGCCGGTTTCGGGTTGGCATCCCAGACGCTGAGCCAGGATTGGTCCCTCGCGTTCATTCAGCGACCAAATCGGATGCAGTCCGTTGACAGCATCAAGCACATCCAGTGCAATATCGGCCACCATGGGTCCCAGGTCGAAGAGCACAGGGAACCCTTCGCCCTGGTGCAAGTGTGCGAATCCGACCAGGCTCCGGGTGTTGTCCTTGTGGCAGAAGGAATACCCGCTCAGGTAGATCACATCGCCGGGAACTAGGTCCATGCCTTCGTAGGTGCCCTCCGGTACACGGGTCTCCGCGCCCCTTGCTGATACGAAGGTGCGTTCTCCCGAGGGCTCGATCATGGCCACTGAATAGCCGGTATCACAGTCATCCAGCACAGGCCCCTGGGCGGGGACCTGTAGGGCTGCAAGGGCTCCACGGGCCATGTCCGCCATCGGACCTGTGCCGATCGCCCCCATATAGGCTATCGGCGCCCCCATCTGCCTGGCTGCGCGAATCACGTTGTACCCGCCGCCGACGTTTATGGCGCTTCGCCTGGCGAAAATATCCCCTCCGCGCTCCGGTAGATGGTCGATGTCCATGCTCAGGTCAACCACCACCTGACCGAGATGGAGGATCCTTGGCTCAGTCATCGCCACTGCTCCTCACCGCCATGGAATCCTTGGAGAGGAGGTGCAGAATGGCGTAGAGAATTCCTCCCAGCAGGAGGGAAACCAGCCATGCCAGGCCGTTCCTGCCCAGGAAGCTGTCGGCCAGCGGTCCCGAGAACCAGACCTCGTCCTTGGAGACCTGGGCCGTCACGAACAGGAAGCCGACGACTATTCCGACCAGCCAGCTGATGATGGCTGGGAGGTTGACGCCGTGCCAGTACCAGTAGGGGGAGTCGGCTCGAAGGTTCAGAAGGCCGTCGGAATCGTAGCGCTTGCGGAAGATCATGTCTGACAGGAAGATGCCTGCCCAGGTGCTCAGAGGCACTGCCAGCAGGGAGATGAAAGTGACGAAGGGGCCGTAGAACCCGTCGGAACCCAGCGTGAAGTACAGGGCTCCGCAGGTGGTCACCACCACGTCGACCACGACCGCATAGACGCGGGGGATTCTGATGCCCAGGGTGATGGTGGTCAGGCCGGCAGAATATACGGAAAGGTTGTTGGACATGAGCAGCCCGGCGAATGCGGCAATCAGATAGGGGATGGAGACCCAGGCGGGTAGGGCGCTTCGAACCGCGGCGACCGGATCGGCGGCGGAGGCAATGGTGGAGTTGCCAGCTGTAAGGACCGACCCCAGGCCGATGACGACCACCAGTGGAATGCCGGCGCCGGCCGCTGCAGTCAGGACCAGAGAGCTGGATTTCACCGAGGTCTTCTGGTAGCGGGCCATGTCTGCGCCGGAGTTGACCCAGCCGATGCCCGTCCCCGCGGCTATGGTGCCGACACCGATAAGGAAGGCGCTGGCTGATCCGGGGGCATTGCCGATGAAGGAGGACCAGTCGACGGTCGTGGCCAGATAGATGGCCACCAGGAGGGTGAGGGCGCCGAATATCCAGGTGGCCCACTTCTGCACGGTGAGAATGAAGGCGTGACCGGCGGCCGAGACCACCACGGTCAGGGCCACGAAGACGGCAATTCAGACGAAGGTCAGGAAGGGGGAGCGCCTGGCATCGGCCGAGGTGCCGAAGATGATGGCAATCAGGGAGAGCAGTGCAAAGGCGCCGGTCATCGTGTTCACCGTCTCCCAGCCCAGTCTGGACAGCAGGGCCACCAGGGTGGGGCCTGCATTGCCTCTGACGCCGAAAATGGCCCTGGACAGGGTCAGCGTGGGGGCACCGCCCCTTCTGCCGGCTATGGAGATGATGCCGACCAGGGCGAAGGATCCGAAGGCCCCGATGGTCGTGGCGAGCACGGCCTGCCAGAGGTTGAGGCCCTGGGCAATCAGAGTAGCTCCCAGAGGGATCCCCAGGATTGAGATGTTGGCGGCGAACCAGACCCAGAAGAGCTGGCCGGGCGATCCGTTCCTCTGGTCCTCGGGCACGGGCTCGATGCCCCTTTGCTCCACCCTGGAGAGGATGGTGCCCTCTTTTGGCGCAGTTGACATGGATTGTCTCCTTTGACTCACGTTGTACTGAATGTAGCGATGGATCAGCTGTTCGGGCAGTTGGCCTGGTCTGTGGGGTCCCCGTAATCTTGGGGGGGGGGTGACTGGATTCTACATTGTTGTGTTCCTGACGGAATCAGTCTTGTCGGTTTGCGCTTTACTACCTTAGGGCAATCAGGCCACGGGCGGTTTTCTGCAGGTCGAGGTGAGATACCGAAGCCACCAGGGAACAGAGTGTGGGGTCAAAGGCCTCGGGACCTGCACTCGCGCCGGTCATTGCAGCGATGGTGTCCGTATCGCCACCAAGGTTGACTGCGGCGAACAGAGCCGATTGGGGGTCGTCGGCAAACCTCCAGGCCAGGGCGAAGGCGGCTGCCACAGACTCATTGGATTCGACCGAGGTACCGCAGTTTTCAATCAGGTGGCGTTCGAAGTCGCCCTCATCACTGAATTCCTCAGACAGCCGTATTGCCTGGCGGGCCCGTGCGGGAACCGATGCCTTGGGGGTCCAAGCCCCTGAGGTCTCCATGGCGGGCACCAGGCGCAGGGACTCCTGCAACGCCCGGCGAACGGTCATTCCCTCAAGTCCCAGACTGACTGTCGTAGCGATCAGCGCTGCGCTTTGAAAGCCTGCGACCGTGTCGTGGGTGACCTGGCAGGACTCGTAGATGCGATTGGCCAGCCGTCTGGTGTCTTCGGGCCTGTTGGCTATCCCTACCGGGGCGACTCGCATGGCCGCCCCATTGGTGGTGCCGGTCCTTCCTGTTGCCATGATGTCCGCGCCATGGCGAACCTGTTCCAGGGCCAGCTTGGTGGATGGCCCGAGCAGGTCCAGTGATCCGCGTGACTTCATGCCGTCCTCCCAGGCCAGAAGGCGCTTAGCGAACTCTTTGGGATCGATGTGTCCTCTGCCCTCGATGATCAGCTCTGCGACAATCAGTGCCTGCTCGGTGTCATCGGTCACAGATCCCGCAGGCATACCTGGAGCGATCGGCTGATCCGCAATAGCATCACGAAGGGTGTCAACCCTGCCGTAGGCCTCATGGATGGCTGCTGGACTCATGCTCTGCGTGGGCATGCCCAGCGCATCTCCCAAGGACAGCCCAGTAAGTGCGCCCAGTGCGCCCTTTTCAGTTCTGGTCATTGTTGTGCATGCCTCCAGAGTCGTTGCGATGAGCCCATGAATCTGTTTGCAGATAGACTGCGACATTTTTAATCAGAATAATTGTAAGGCCCTTGGAGGTTTGTCGGCACAAAGGTTGTGGCAAGCATGATTCACAATGAAGAATGGGAGTCTGAGCGAGCTCTATCCTGTTAGGTGGGAGATAAAAACAATGCTGGTTAGTCGAGGTTAAAGATTTGATCGAGGTGTGGGTTCTATAGATTGCCGACAGTGATTGGCGAAGATTATCCCTTGATGCCGTAACGGAGTTTGTCGGGGTGTCCTAATCTTGGCTTCGGCATGGGTGGGCTATAGGAACTAAACGCGTTGTTTATGTTGGGGGTTTGGCCTTGTGGCTGTAAGCGTGTTGGGTGGTTGTTA
>NZ_JBVPQK010000152.1:0-6131 GCF_058197115.1 Bifidobacterium sp. POST2/T3 (B1) | reverse complement strand
TAGCTTGACTCATAACGAGCCGTACTCGAGTATGTCTACACACGGGAGCAACGAATTATGAAGAGGACATTCCAGCCCAACAATCGCCGTCGTCACATGAAGCACGGATTCCGCGCTCGCATGCGTACCCGCTCTGGTCGCGCCCTGATCAACCGCCGCCGGGCCAAGGGCCGTCGGACCCTCTCTGCCTGAGTCGGATCCCGATCCTTTTTCAGAAGGTGGAACGGCTGAGGAGCCACCGGGAGTTCACGGCGGTGCTCAGGCGACGCCATCGAGTCAGCAGCAGGGATCTGGTCATACATTATTTGATACCTGGGCTTGACCGGACGGCGACCCCGCTGCCAACGGCACCGGCTGTGCACGAAGGGCGGCATGACATCCTGCCTGCAGGCAGACGCCGCATGGGGCTCGCTGTATCCAAAAATGTGGGCAAGGCCGTGACCAGGAACAAGGTCAAGCGCAGATTCAGGCAACTCGCGGGATTCAAGGAGGACCTGCTGCCATCCTCCTGTGATCTGGTCATGCGCGCCAAACCCAGCGCTGCTACAGCCACCTACAAGCAGCTGGAGGAGCAAGTGGACAGGCTCTTCCGTGACCTCATGCGTAAGTCCGGAAAGACTGCCGGCGGTCTTGATGTACAGGGACAGTCAGGTCCGCAGTTCGCTGGATCCAAGCGTCAACCGGTCCAACAGCTGAAAACCAGTGAAGGATGCCGAGCATGAGCGGCCTGGCCTCCCGGGCTCTGCAGAGCGCAGTCCGCTGGTATCAGCGCCACATCTCACCCTTGTCGCCGCCGAGGTGCCGTTACTACCCGACTTGTTCCCAGTACGCTTTGACCGCCTTGAAGCGGTTCGGGGCCTTGCGCGGAACCATCCTGGCCATTCTGCGGTTATTGCGTTGCACGCCCTTCAACAACGGCGGAATCGATGACGTGCCCCAAAGGTTTTCCATCTTCTATCGGTTCTCGTGGTCCAAGGCTCATGAGGAGGCCCGGCTGACCCCCATGGCCCCAGACAAGGAGACGGCCTGACAATGTTACACAACAACGACACCTTCACCTTCGATACGGGTATATACGGTTTCTTCTACAAGATCCTGTACCCGATCGAGTGGCTCATGACCTACATCATGACCTATTGCCACAAGTTCCTGACCCTGATCGGGTTTCATAAGGGTCCCGGTGTGGCCTGGGCGCTCTCGGTAGTGATGCTGGTGCTGATCGTCAACCTGTGCGTGCTGCCGCTCTTCATCAAGCAGCTGCGATCCATGCAAAAGATGCAGGCTCTGCAGCCCAAGCTGATGAAGATCCAGAACAAATACCGCAACAAGAAGGATCCGGCCAGCCGAGAGGCCATGAGCCGGGAGACCATGAAGGTCTATCAGGACAACCATGCCAACCCCATGGGGTCCTGTCTGCCAGCACTGGTGCAGGGCCCGGTCTTCATGACCATGTTCTACGTGCTTTCGGCTGTGCCCTTCATCGCCCGGGGCAAGCGGGCACCCCTGGGAGCCTTCAATCGACAGGTGGCGCGGGAATTCGAAGAGACTACCTTTTTCGGGCTGCGGATTTCGGACAACTTCATGTCCGCCCAGGGTGCGGGCCGTATAGTCATTGTGGTCTTCATCGTGCTCATGTGCTTGGCCATGTTCTACTCGCAGTTCCATAATGTTCGACGGAACATGCCGAGGTCGGCCATGCAGGGAAAGCAGTACAAGATGCAGCAGATGATGGCCTTCATCTTCCCGGTCATGTACATCTTCTCGGGCATCTACTTCCCATTCGCAGTGCTAATTTACTGGCTGACCAACAACCTTTGGAATCTGGGCCGAACCCTCTTCCAGGTCCGCCATATGCCCACTCCTGGCTCGCCGGCCGCAGAGAGCAAGGAAGAGCGTGACCATCGCCGTGAGAATGCCCGCCGCAAGCGCCAGGGGCTGCCCTCTTTGGAGGAGGAGCAGTTGATGGAGGCCAAGAGGTTGGAAGAGGAAGCCCGCAACAACAAGAACATCTCCCACCAGCGTTCCCAACCCCATCGCAAACGTCGCGGCCGTTGATGCGGCTACTGGCGGTGGAGGCCGGCGTGGTAACCCGGCTTTCGGTCGGGCGAATACTGGAGTAATCTGCAATCATCACGTCCGTGTATCCTCAATACTGGACACTCGATTGGTGACCAGGAATCCAGTGGACCTGAGGTTATGAATCGGATGTAAACGCGTGTAAGGAGAGCATAGATGTCTCAGTCTCTGGACCAGGGAAAGACCATCGAGCAACTCAATGAGGAGGCGGATGTCGCCGCCGACTATCTGGAGGGGTTGCTGGACATCGTCGATTACGAGGGCGATATCGAGATGGGGGTGCGCAACCACCGTCCGACCGTACAGATTGTGGCTGACGACGATACGGACATTAAGCATCTGATCGGCAAGGATGGTGAGGTGGTCGATGCTCTTCAGCAGCTGACACGCTTGGCCGTGCAGCAGAAGATAGGGGAGCGCTCCCATCTGATTGTGGATGTGGATGGTTTCCTGCGGCGCAAGCGCGAACATCTTCGCGAGCAAGCCCTGGATGTGATTGATGAGGTTCGTGAGACTGGCGACCCTGTCAATATGAAGCCTATGAACTCTTTCGAGCGCAAGATTGTTCATGACATGGTCCGCGAGGAGGGGCTGAAGTCACGCTCCCACGGTGAGGAGCCCCACCGGTACGTCACTGTCTATCTGAAGGCCAAGAGCGAAGACGAAGACCTGCCTGACGATGTTGAGGACGAGCCAGTCGGGTACGACGACTCGCTGGACGTGGATGAAACCGATCAGGTCGTCGATTCGGCTGACTACGAGGCTGATGATGATCCTGCGGATGCTGATAGGGAGTGACTGTTAAGCCTCACAGGGCTATGCGTTGATGAAGTATTCATGACGTCGGCCTTTTTGGATTGGTCCACTGTTTGGTGCGGTCATACTGTCGAGGTTTGTTGTGCTATCTGCCAGCGCTGTGCCCTTTGGCAGGTGTGTAGTATTGTCTGGCTCATGATTGTGCTTAGTCTGTTGTGCTTAGTCTGCCATGTTGCTTAATCCGGATTGCTCTTTTGCGTTTGAAAACCATATGGTGGTAATCATATGGTGGTAATGGTCTTAGAAATGCAGCTGTTTTCGATTCTGGCAGCGTGAATAATCCTGCTGGATACGACGAGACTATATGACGCTGTTATGGTCTGTGGCTTTGGCCGACTGGGCGTGGAAGGTGAATGTGAGGAGTTGAAATGGCTGTTGTGGATGATGAGCTGAACGATAGTCCCCTCTTGATGCAGGTGCTCGGCGATGCTCTGGTACCCATGCAGCGCTTTCATGACAAGCTCTTGCGCGAGGGTGTGGAGAGGGGCATCATTGGCCCTCGCGATGAAGACATTATTTGGGAACGGCACATACTCAATTCAGCGGCTATTGTGCCTTTCGTGCGAGAGCGATTGAGCACTGACGGCCAGACGGCAACGGTGGCGGATATAGGTTCCGGTGGGGGCTTCCCAGGCATTGTACTGGCTGCCTGCCTTCCGCAGTGCAGTGTTGTTCTTGTCGAGCCAATGGAGCGGCGTGTGACCTGGTTGCAGGAAGTGGTTGATGAGTTGCACCTGGCTAATGCTGTTGTGATTCGCAAGCGTGCAGAGGATCTGGTTCCGCAATCCTCTAAGGCTTCGATTCGGCACAACAAAAAAAGTTCACAAAGCCGCCATCATGGTCGTCGTCGAATAGAGAAACAGTCTGTTTCGGCATACGGCCGTGTTGGCTCTTTAGCCTCGACCGAAGCCATGAATGCTGACAGCCAACAAGATGTAAATGACCATGACTCTTCGGAGGTTACGGGTGGTGCAGGTCTAGCAGACATCCAATCCAATCTTTTAATTCCACAGACTTTTGACGTTGTGACGTGCCGAGCTGTAGCCCCCATGACTAAGCTCGCCGGATGGACCCTGCCGCTTTTAAGATCGAGAGGTCAGCTTATTGCCCTTAAGGGTCGCTCGGCACAAGCTGAGCTGGATAAGGCTGCCAAAGAGATAAAAAAATGTCATGGAGAGAATCCACGGGTTTGTCTAGCTCCAGTCGCACCCGGCCTTGAGAATACCCACGTGGTTCTTGTGGACAAACACTAAAGTACGACACTGATATGACCTTATTTAATGACTTCGATGCCTGAGATGTTGCTCAATCTAAAGACAAGAATAGGCTAGGTAAGATAATCAATTATCAGTATTCAACACAGAGTCTTATCGAATACCTGATTAGAGATAATCGATTAAGCTCTATCGGATCTAAGTAGGCCTTTTCTAGACAGCGGCTTAGCGGATATTCATTCGTGGTGAATGGAGTATTAGATTAAGAGGAAAGCAAGCACGCTTGTGATTTTTATTGTCCGACTCGTGTATGCTTTCACCTCAAACATTCTTAGGTTTTTTGATACTCTAGTTTTAGACAACGCCTTAGACAACAGTCAGAACTGGCTATATACAATTAGATTATTTAAAATAAAGATATTATATATTTTGAATGTAATGCACATCAAAGTACTTATTCGGCTTTGTTGTGCAGGAGGTTTCATTGTATCCTGATCTTGCCGTCCAAGTAGTATTGGAATGATTGTATGGTGCCCTATATCTGAGTTGGATATACTGACATCTCTTTCTATTGTTGCATTAAGGGTCTCGGGAGATGTTCTACTTTCGTTGCTGGGGGATCTATGCGTTTACCTACGTCCCTTACTCGACAGTCGAAGTTATGTATCTCTTGCTGTACTCATTTATGTGTTTCTCTTACTCCCAGGCAGTTTATTGTGTCTATCCTTTGTCTCGATCTTCTCGGCTTTCTAAACCGTTCGGTTTCCTCCCTTTCCTTAGAAATATCGATAGGGGTATCCTGATTCTTGCAAATGTATGAAGATTACGTGAGTTATCGATTAAACGGCACAGATTATGTCTCTAAAATAATCCGGAATGGCGAGAATCCCCCTGATGTGGGAGTTGGGGGACAACCGAACCGAGCTACAAGAGAACTGTTCACCGGCTTCAGATGTGTCCACTAAAGAATGTTTCACGTGAAACATTGACAAAGGATCTTTTTTTAATCCAAAACAAGTAAACTAGGCTTCATTGGTTCCAGCTGTAACTCATCTAGATGACTTAGCACACTGTTATGAGTATGTTCTACAAGAACGTCCTTCAGTAACGATTACATTTAGGGCATCTAAGCATATAGCAATATTCGAGGGGTGCTTCCGGTGGATGATCGCTATGTAGAGATAGATCGTAATGTTTCACGTGAAACAATTAACGCAGATGAAATAATCAGGATTAGGTATATGAAAGCGCAGACGAGAGAATATCGAAATATTTTCTATGTCTTTTTTAGTAAATGTTGTTAAAGGTCTTGCTTCTTAGCTACGTCTCCTTCAATCATAATTTTGCGGAGTAAACTAGAGTCTCCATAGACATAATGAAGTCTTTTGTTTAACAGCACTAAAAGACTACTTAAAATTAGCATTTAGTTCTGTTTTCTTGATTCGGCAGCCGTTATTGGAGGTACATAGATAGATTCTGCAAATAAAAGACAAAACTAAGTTAGCCAACTGCGTTAGACGACAATTGCCGGGGTAATAATACTGCCCAGGCAGTATAGATGTTTCACGTGAAACCTCCCTCGTGCTGTACGTTTGTATAAGGCTTGTCATCCTAAGGATTTATTTTGGTATTACAGCGGTGTTTATAGCGGCTATCGTACAGATGGATAAGATCATTGAATATAACCATGAATAATGTTGCTTGGTTTGACGAGTTAATAGATTTATAGATTTGTTGCTAATAAGTTATGCACAATTCAAACCTGACCTTCGAATTATCCACATCGTTGTTTGAAGACGCTGGCCTGGGGTGGAAAGTGCCAGACTTATCAATAATTACAAGGCAAATCTAACAATCTTGGGTAAGGGTCAGCCGCTGTGGCTCCGTTGGATCTATCCACACTTATCCACAGTTATGAACAGTGACCGTGTATAACTCTCGGCTGTTCTGACATGTCCAACTAGGACGGGAAAATTGAATGGTTATCAAAAGGAGGAAGGTTCGTGACCGCATCGAAGAAGGTGA
>NZ_JBVPQK010000151.1:0-6163 GCF_058197115.1 Bifidobacterium sp. POST2/T3 (B1) | reverse complement strand
TTTCTGGTGGAAGTCCTGGGCTATACCTGGGATGAAGTGCACGAGGAGGCTGATGCCCTTGAGCATGCCGTCTCTGAAAAGTTGGTTGACAGGATTGATCGCTATCTGGGCCATCCAGCCCAGGATCCGCATGGGGATGCCATACCGACTGAATCCGGCAGCATGCCCGTTGTCCCTTTAACGAAGTCTTTGTCTCAGGTGGAAGATGGGCAAACCGTACGCGTTTGGCGAGTAAGCGATCAGGATCCAGCATTGCTCAGGTATCTGAGCAGGCACAGGGTACGCCCAGGGACCTTGCTGAAATTAGTCTCGCCTGTGGACGCATCAAAGGGGGCGCAAGTCCGCGTTCAGAAGATATCGGCTGGGCGAAGTATTCCCGATAAGGATGAGGATGAATCGAAGGGGATTGCTGAGCCTTTGGAATTGGACGATGCACAGGCTTCAAAAATCAAGGTAGTAATTCAATAGCTTTTGTATAAGGTAGATGTCCTGGCAGTAGTGACGGTTGCGCTGTATGTCAGGGAGCATGTCTATCAGCGCCAGCTATGAGTTCATGGATTATTTCACCATGCATCGCTTTTCTGTTGGGAGTCATGGTGCTCCCCGCAGCTGCGGGAAGATCCAGCCAAATTCCTTCAAAACGTCCAGACTCTGCCTGGTATACGCATGAATGGACTTCTCGCTTATCGTCTTCAAGCAAGGCTTGTAAATACGCCTTTTCATAGGCTGAGGTGATCGCTCGGTAGTCTTAGTCTGGTATGTTTCGAAACCAATTCTGTGATCATTGGACGAACTCGGCTTTACCTCCTAAGCTGGTACCAGTGTGGTTGGTAGGGCACATTGTTGCATGACGATTGAAGGGGAGCCGTAGCTGTGCTTTGGTCTGTGATTAAAAATATTCTGGTTATTGCTGCCACTGTTGCCATGGCCGGCCCTATGGGATTTCAGCCTAGTGCTCTTGGATCCACGGCTGCTGAATGGAATACACCACAGTCAGCAACGCAGGAAAAGGTGACTGAGGAAGAGCATGCGAGCCCCTCGACAATAGGTGATCAGGACCAGTCACAGAGCGCATCCATGCCGGACAATCCCAATCAACCCCTGCCAGAGAAAATCAGCAACGCTATACCTAAGGATGCGACCGTAGTCGCGAGTGATTTGGCTTTGACGCCAGACCAGCAGCTTAAGCAATTGGACTCAGGCAAGAAAGTTACCGATCCGAAAATCGTCGGGACGTCAACCCGTCAGGCAGATCCTTTGGCTAAGACCGATGGAGAATCATTCATCCCCGTTCATGTGGATAAAGTCAGAAAAGCCATAAAAGATTCCAAGACGGATTCCGATCAACAGATCAAGGGCAACCAAGGTGAAGCGGCAAGACCGGCAACAGCTGATTCCTCCGTACGGTCGCGTGCGTCCTTTGCTTCTTTGCAAAATAACACATACGGTGCTCACTGGGGTTTTTATCAAGGTTCACAGGCATTTTTTGAGGCTGATGGGACTCTCTTCGCGCAACAGGCCAAGGGGGTCATCGATGTTTCTGTGTGGCAGAACACTATAAATTGGGATGCTGTAAAGAACGCCGGAGTCGACGGCGCCATCATTCGCCTAGGCTACGGTTGGGGCAATGGTCTGGATAAGCAGGCCAAGAGAAACATCAGTGAATGCAAGCGTTTGGGAATCCCCTTCGGGGTCTATATCTACTCGTACGCCTATGATTCCAATACGGCCGCCGCCGAGGGCAACAATGCGGTCGATCTGTTGAGGCAGGCCGGGGTCAGCCCTTACGATCTCAGCTATCCCGTTTATTATGACTTGGAAAATTGGACCTGGGCAGGTCATAGTCATCCCACCAATCCTGGAACTTATGATCAAATAGTCAATACCTGGTGGGGCAAGTTGACATCTGCCGGATATAACAGTCTGTCCTTGTATTCATACACCAACTATCTTTATTCAGCCTTGAATTCTGATAACATCCATTCCAAGACGCATTGGGTGGCTAGCTATGGTCCGCGTACGGGTTTTCATTTCAGAAGTGCTGATAAGGGTTGGCAATATAGCAGCAGCGGTTCAGTCAGCGGCATCAACGGACACGTGGATTTGAATGCCTTTAGCAACATACGCAATCAGCCTGATTTCAGTGGAACTGACCCCAATTCATTTGCCGCCAAAGTCACGGACGTGCCTGAGGGGCGTTACTATATCGCCAGTCTTTTCGACAATCGTTATGTCGACGTAACAGGAGCCAGTCCTGACAATGGTGTGCCTCTGGATATCTGGCCATACAACGGGCAGGACAACCAGCAGTTCTATATCAAACCGGCTGGTGGCGGTAATTACACTATTGCGACCAGCTATGGCAAAGTGGTGGATGCGTCAGGACCTTCGGCTGATAACGGGACACCATTGATTCAGTTTTCGGCAAATGGCGGTCGCAATCAGCAGTGGACCCTGTATCGGGGCATTGATGGTTCGTACTACTTTGCTTCGGTATATGCCGGAAGCCGGAACAAGGTTTGGGACATCACTGCCTCAAATGATGCCCCGGGATCCAGGCTGGAACTGTGGGCGGCTAATCAAGGCCAGAATCAAAGATTCAAGCTGGTCAGCGTTAATGGAAACGGCAACGGTAACTCATCAGCATCAGGTCAGTTGGTGAGCGCTGATGGCGGAAAGTACTGGTATGAGAACGGAGCAAAAGTCCGTTCCAAGGAGGTATATGATTCTTCCGCCGGACTCTGGTACTGGGCAGGTGACGATGGTCAGCTGGCCCAGGGCTGGAAGACGCTGCCTGATGGGCGAAGGGTGTATTACGATCCCCGAACATTAGGAATGGCGCATGGCGAGAGGCTCATTGATGGGGCCTGGTATTACTTTGCCTATGACGGCAATATGGTCCGGAGCCGGGATCTCTACCTCATTTCAAGCGGCGGCAAATGGGTACGTTACGCTGCCGATGGAAAAATGGTCAAGGGCGAAAGCAGCAAGGCCGGTAAATGGTATTTCTTTGATCCCGTGACCGGCGCTATGGCTCGGGGGTGGAAGCATGTGTCGTCCAACGGCGGCAAATGGGTCTACTACGATCCGTCCAACGGCCAAATGCTCCATGGAGAGGCCCGCATCAATGGGAATTGGTACTACTTTAACGATTGGAGCGGCGCCACTACTTATGGCTGGAAGTACTTGGGATCCAACGGTGGCAAGTGGGTCTACTACGATCCGGTTATGGGGTGGATGCTAAAGGGCTGGCAGCAGGTCGAAGGCTCCATGCGCCACTTTGATGAGACGACCGGAGCGGTCCTCAATTGATTTAAAGTTTGTCTTTCTAACAATCTTTTGCGGGTATTCTGAAAGCTTGGTGGAGCATGGGTTTAAAGTTAGAAACCATGAACACTGCTGGGCAGTTGAAATCGGATCTGCCTAAAAGCGAGGCAGCCGAATCTGCCTCCGGCCACGGCGGGAATGCCGACGATCAGGGTTTCGATAGGGACGCTCCGCAACTTGCCTTGGTGATTCCTTGCTACAACGAGCAGGATGTTCTGCCTATCACTTTGCCTGCCCTGTATGCCAAGCTCTCAGACTTGGAAAAGCGTGGGTTCATTACGGAGAACAGTTACATTCTGCTCGTGGACGACGGATCTGATGATTCCACATGGTCAATTATCCAGTCGAGTCATTCCCAGTACCCTACGAGGGTACATGGCCTTAAGTTTTCTCATAATAGAGGACACCAGAACGCCCTGTATGCAGGGCTTATGGAGGCTCTGAATCGTGGATGCGACGCGGCCATTTCAATGGATGCGGACTTGCAGGATGATCCCGATGCCATTGATGCAATGGTAAAGGAGTATGCCAAAGGAAGCGACATCGTCTACGGTGTCAGGGACAACAGGGATACCGACACCGTTTTTAAGCGATCAACAGCGGATCTGTTTTATAAGATGATGTCATGGCTGGGAACTGACACAATACCGAACCATGCTGATTACCGACTTATGAGCCGTACGACCTTGAAGGCTCTGTCGCACTACACTGAAGTCAATTTGTTTTTGCGAGGTATCGTTCCTTCTCTTGGTTTCCCCCACAGCAAGGTGTACTACAAGCGCGGTTCAAGAGCGGCAGGCGAGTCCAAGTATCCTTTGAAAAAGATGATGTCATTCGCAGTGGAAGGCATTACGTCTTTTTCAATCACCCCGCTCAGAGCCATCACCGGCATCGGTCTCATTTCGGTTGCGGTAGGCATAGTGATACTTATTTATGTGCTGGTGTCCTTCTTCTGTGGTCGTGCGGTGGCCGGCTGGGGGTCTGTGATGTGTTCAATCTGGATCCTTGGAGGGCTTATCCTGTCAGGCATTGGAGTGGTGGGCGAGTATGTTGGCCGAATCTATTTGGAAGTGAAGCATCGGCCTCGCTATATCGTCGAAGAACGCATCTGATATGTACGTCAAACCACTTTTCAACCGGGAAAGTCTCGACGAGATAATTCAAAAGAGGTATTCAACGTGAAATCTGCCCTCTCTCGGCATGCACTGATGCCCATCGAATCGCTGAAGCGTCACGCTGGCATTGCTCTATTGGCCTTCATCCTTAACGCTGTTGCCTTTGCTCCTCTGATTGCCCGCCGTCATTACTCGGTGGATTCCTATCATCTGATCGACGACCAGAATGCCCCCTGGTATTTGGAGAACGGCCGATACACATGGTGGCGTTTGACCCTGCTGGCTGACAGGCTCGGCCTGAATCTGGTCTTGCGGCAACGACTGTTCATAGCAATCTGCATTGTCGGATTTTCCATTTCTTTGGTTATTCTCACGGCCTCTTTCGCCAGGCTGGGCGGTATATCCTCCTTTGGAGGGCAGTGCTGTCTGTGCCTGACCTTGTCGGTGGTATGGATCAACGTGTTTGTACTTGAATTCCTCTTGTTCCCCGAAAGCGCTGTGTCTGCAGCTGTTGGTTCCATATTCGTCAGCTTGGCCGTTAGCCTCATCCTTGGCAGACGGAATGCTTGGCTGTCGGCTTCATCCTTGATTTGTCTTTTGATTGCCCTGGGGTGCTACCAAAGTTTGGTAGGGGTGTATTTAGCGCTCGCCTTGCTAGGAGGCTGCCTGACTTCTTTAAGGGAAGGACACGAGCCTTTTACACGGGTGATGCTTCGTTGGGCCAAGGTGCTGGGCATGGCCGCATTCGGCTCTGTTTTTAATGTTATCTGCGTAAAATATTTGATACATATTAAGTACATAGTTGATCCTGGGCGTGGAGCCGGGCTTTCTTTGCCAAATATTGTCTCCAACCTCAAACAGGTATTGAAATACCAGCTGTCTCTGCTCAATAATGCCGATGGACTCATGCCCAAATTCAGCGTTACCCTGATAATGCTCTTTCTGATTGCTCTACTGGTGCTGTCCTTCCGCACCAGGCACAATCTGCCCTATGGGCAATTGGCTTGCGCCGCCCTGGTTGCCTATCTGGCAGTCTTTGCTCCTCACTATATCGAGAAAAATATTCTCTTGACCCCGCGCAGCAATATGGCTTTTTGGGCTTGGGTTGCGTCAATGACCACGGTTTTTGCAGTTTCTCTGCTTGTATCCCGGCATCAGCCGTTCATGGTCAGGGCCTCGATCGAGCCCGTGCCGGAACCGGAGCGAAAGGTCGGAGTCACGGTGGAGGGGACTGAGGCCTTCCCTGGCTCTTGCAACGGTGCCCAGCATGTTGCAGTGCTTATCGCCGTCTCTGGTGTCTTCCTCCTCTTTTCAAGCCTATGCATGGCGGATATAGCTTATGATGCCTATGTCAGTAATACCCAGGATCAGGCCTATGCCCTGAGTGTCGCTCAGAAGATCAAAGAGCATGAGGCTTCCACCGGCCAACGTGTAACAGCTATCGCCATAGTTCCTGATGCAAGCGTGCATGTCAAATACGACAATGTGCGTTATCAGAGGTATGAACTGAATCGGCGCATCATGAATACTCCTTATTCAAATTATCAGATGATCAATTATCTGAGTCATTCGAACCTCAGCAAAATCAAGATGCCTCAGTCGGACTATCGCCGATACTTTGCTGGTCGGGACTGGAACCAGCTCGATTTGGATCAGCAGCTGGTATTCTCTGGCGACAAGGCCTATCTGGCCTTGTACTAGCGGCTTGCTGCCTGCTCAGA
>NZ_JBVPQK010000150.1:0-6178 GCF_058197115.1 Bifidobacterium sp. POST2/T3 (B1) | reverse complement strand
GACATGCCCCAAAACCAGTCCGTTACTGAGGGCGGGCAGGCAATGCGCCCGTACCCCGATCTGAAGGCGGACGGCTGTCTGTTTGATGGTTGGTTCATCAAGGACGCCAATGGCGGTTCCAAGGTGGCGTATGATTTCAGCCAGCCGGTCACCGCGGACATCACCCTGGTCGCGCATTGGAGCCCCGCCAACACCGGCGGCTGGTCGATCAGCCCAAGCAAGGGCAACGTGATGGGCGGCCAGCAGACCACCATCACCCCGCCCAAGCTGAGCCGCGGCATCCGTTTCAGCCAGATAAGCGCCAGCAGCTCAATAAGTGGCTTCTCCGTGGGCGTGGCCAGCGATGGGAACGCCTACGCCTGGGGCGACAACGAGTACGGCCAGCTGGGCCAGGATCCAGACAAGACGCCTACGCAGAAGACACCGGTCAGGATCCCCCTGCCGGACGGCGTGGATTCCAGTTTCACCTACACGCAGGCCGCAGCAGGCGGGAACCACGCGCTGGCCGTCGGCAGCGACGGCATCGTCTACAGCTGGGGCATCAACGATCGCGGGCAGCTCGGCAACGGCAGTAAGGACACACAACACCATTCCAAGCCGCAGCCCGTCAAGGACGCGGACGGCCAGCCCTTCAAGGCCGTCCAGGTGAGTGCCGGCTACGCCGACTCGGCGGCCATCAGCCCGGATGGGCGCGTCTACACCTGGGGCAGCGAAAACAACAGTTACAACGTGTATAGCACGCCCAAACTGGCGCCGACCCTGGCCAAGGATCCCAACGGCTCCGGCCAGGGGCTGCACGCGGTCCAGGTCAGCGTCAACCGAGGCTTCATCATGGCCCTGGACGCGGACGGCAACGTATACACGTGGGGGTACAACGACTACGGTCAGCTCGGCAACGGCAAAAGCACAGGAGAAGGCAGCACCACGTATGCCGCCGACCCTGCACGCGTGCCCGATCCCAAGGACACGAGCAAGGCCTTCAAAGCCACGCAGATCAGCGCCGGAGGCTACCACGCACTAACCATCAGCCAGGACGGCACAGCCTGGGCATGGGGGTACAACGGCTGGGGGCAGCTGGGGGACGGCACGATAACCAGCCGTCCCACGCCCAAACAGGTAGGAAACCCCACAAACTCCAGCCAGCCATTCCAAGTCGCGCAGATCAGCACCGGTTGGGTCCACTCCTTGGCCATCGACAGGAGCGGCGCAGCCTGGGCATGGGGGTACAACTACGATGGCCAGCTCGGCGACAACACCACCAACTACAGGCACACTCCCACACGTGTATCGCCGCCCGCAGGCCAGGGCA
The DNA here is from genome assembly GCF_058197115.1 of Bifidobacterium sp. POST2/T3 (B1). NCBI lineage: Bacteria > Bacillati > Actinomycetota > Actinomycetes > Bifidobacteriales > Bifidobacteriaceae > Bifidobacterium > Bifidobacterium sp. POST2/T3 (B1). The sequence goes on along the minus strand of NZ_JBVPQK010000150.1, from coordinate 4,869 downwards.
ACGCCGGCACCGGGCTCGCAACAGCACGAATCAGCGCAGGTTACTATCATTCCCTGGCCATCGGCCGTGACGGCAACACGTACAGCTGGGGAGACAACCAGTACGGCCAGCTCGGCAACGGGAGTCTGACGCAGAGCGGCACCCCGACCCAGGTGGCCCTCAACTCACTGCTGATCACTGGCATCAGCTTCGACAAGACAGCAGTCAGCTCCCTTCAGCAGAATTCTGACGGGTCCGTCTCTTTTGCCACGCCCGCCCATAATCCGGGTCTGGCTGATGTGATCGTGGACTGGACCCTGGGCGGCACCAAACAGGAACCCGCGCGCCTGGCTTACACCTACGAAGGCACCCTGCCCCTGACGGGCGGCGATGGGACCATGGTCCTCCTGCTCGCCGCCGGGCTGCTCGCCGCAGCCGGCGCCGCCGCGGCCGGACGCCACCGGCGGGAAGCCCGCATCCTGCAGGCTTGAAGACTTCACCCGAGTAAGCGGCCGGGCCGCATCCCAAGACGGCCCGGCCAACCAGGGTGGCCCCGCCAATCCCCCAACACAACGGAGCCACCCTTTCTCCTCTGCCTCCATACGAAAATCAGCAAGCACAACAGAACCGGTACCCCCTCTTGCCGCGCAAGGCCGACCTTCCTGGGCTCGTCTCCCATGGGCTGCGGCTGAGCCGTGCGTGGGCATGGCTGGTGTCGTGATAGAGTTGTTGCAGATCAAAGCCGGGATTGCGCCCGGCCTCCGGCGGGGAGCCGGTCTGGGGAGTTCAGGATGCGCTGCTGCGTCTCCTGTGGAAGGGGTTCATGCCTATCATGCGTCAGCATCCGTACACGCACAGCCGTCCGGCTAGGGCCGTCAGCCTGCTGCTGGCCGTCATCCTGCCTGCCAGCCTGATCGCCGGAGGCCTTGCCGCAGCCGACACGGCCGACAGCGAACCTGGCATGGCCGCCGCGCCGGCCATGCCAGGAGGCACCGGGGGGGGGGGGTCGTCAGACCCCTCGCGTAGCTAAGCAAAACCCCGGCACTTCCACCAGTGACGCAACACCTACAACCACACCGGCCACATCACCAACCTTCCAGTCACCACTGGCCACCCCATCGCCCCTGACTACAACCTCCCCTCTTACACCAGCACAAAACAAACCAACCACTGCCCCTACGCCAAACAATCCAGACAAGACCGCCGACAGCCAACCCCAAACACGCGCAGCATCCTACACCGTCACCTTTAAAAGCGACGACAACACAATCTTCAGCCAACAGACCATCCCCAGCGGCGGACAGGCCTCCAGGCCCAAGGACCCGGCCAGGGACGGCTACCTGTTCAACGGATGGTTCACCGGCAACACCGCCTACGACTTCACCCGGCCCGTCACCGGCAACATCACCCTGACCGCCAAATGGACCAGGATAACCAGCTCCTGGAGCCTGTCCCCCGCCTCCGGCCCAGCAGAAGGAGGCACCAGGATCACCCTCACCACGCCCACCACATCCGACATACGCCTCAACCACATCGAAACAGGAAAAGACTTCGCCCTGGCCATGGGCTCCGACGGCAACCTCTACAGCTGGGGAAACACAAGCGGTCTGGGACGCGGCACCAAGATCACGCCATACGACCGGCCGGGCATCGTCACCCCGCCGACAGGCATCCACTTCACCCAGATCAGCGGAGGACTAGGCTCTGCCCTGGCTTTGGGCTCGGACGGCAACCTCTACAGCTGGGGATGCCCCCTATACGGCGAAGCAGGACGCGAAATTGATCTATGCGATGACACGCCGGGCAAGGTGATCATGCCGGCAGACGGCACGAAATTCACCCAGTTCAGCGCAGGATTTACATATTCCTTGGCCATCGGGTCGGACGGCAACCTCTACAGCTGGGGAAGCAACAACTATGGCCAGCTGGGCAACGGCACCACCGATACTAATCCTCATGGCACGCCGAGCAAAGTGAACTTGCCAACAGGGGTCCCAAAATTCACCCAGATCAGCGCAGGCGGTAGCCATTCCCTGGCACTGGACGCGGACGGCAACCTCTACAGCTGGGGAATCAACTACTACGGCCAGCTGGGCAACGGCAGTACCGATTATAATCGACAAAACCCTCCGAGCAAAGGGCTGATGCCGGCAGACGGCACGAAATTCACCCAGATCAGCGCAGGAAACGATCATTCCCTGGCACTGGGATCGGACGGCAACGTCTACAGCTGGGGAACCAACAACAAAGGCCAGCTGGGACGCAACAACGGCGGGGCGAACGACGGCACGCCCCGCAAAGTGAACCTGCCTGCAGGCGTCAGAGGATTCACCCAGGTCATCGCAGGCGGCGATCATTCCCTGGCCCTGGGATCGGACGGCAACCTCTACAGCTGGGGAGACAACACCTACGGCCAGCTGGGACGCAACACCAGCGGCACGCAAGACGGCACGCCAGGCAAAGTGAGCATGCCGGCAGGCGTCACAATCACCCAAGCCAGCGCGCCAGGCATGTACATTGGGGATTTCTCCCTGGCCCTGGGCTCGGACGGCAACCTGTACAGCTGGGGATACAACAGCGCTAGCCAGCTGGGACGCAACACCAGCGGGAAATTCGACAGCAATCCCGGCATGGTCGACTTCCCTGCGAAGCCGAAGCCGACCGGCGTCAGCTTCGGCGGGACAGCGGGCACGAGCCTGACGGGCAACAAGGACGGCACCTGGAGCGTGACCACGCCCCGGCATGCAGGAGGCAAGACGGACGTGGCCGTCTCCTGGAGCAGGAACGGCCCGCAGCCCGACGCGCACCTTACCTACAACTACATCAGCTCCTACACGGTCGCCTTCGACAGCGACGGCGGCCAGCCGGCCCCAGGCCCGCAGCGGATCACCGAAGGCCAGCAGGCCGCACGCCCGACCGCCAGCCCAGCCAAGGACGGCTTCCTGTTCGACGGCTGGTTCCTCAAGGACGCCAAAGGGGATTCCAAGGTGGCTTATGATTTCAGCCAGCCGGTCACCGGCAACATCACCCTGGTAGCGCATTGGAGCCCCGCGGACACCGGCGGCTGGTCGATCAGCCCAAGCAAGGGCAACGTGCTGGGCGGCCAGCAGGCGACCATCACCACGCCCAAACTCAGCCGCGGCATCCGCTTCAACCAGGTCAGCGCCGGCGGCTATGAAATCGGAAGGGCCAGTGGCTTTTCGGTGGGCGTGGCCAGCGACGGGAACGCCTACGCCTGGGGCAGCAACCAGTACAGCCAGCTGGGCCAGGGCAGTTCCAGCAGCACTCCGCAGAAGACACCGGCCAGGGTCCCTCTGCCGGCTGGCGTGGCCTCCGGGTTCACCTACACGCAGGCCGTGGCAGGCGGCTACCACGTGCTGGCCGTCGGCAGCGACGGCATCGTCTACAGCTGGGGCGCCAACAACCACGGGCAGCTGGGCGACGGCACCACCAGCGACCATTCCAAGCCGCAGCCCGTCAAGGGAGCGGACGGCCAGCCCTTCAAGGCCGTCCAGATCAGCGCCGGCGCCTACGACTCGGCGGCCATCGACCCGCAGGGGCGCGTCTACACCTGGGGCAGTGAGTGTAACAGCGGCGGCTCATACAGCCTGTCTAGATCAACCCCAACCCTGGTTCAGGATCCGAGTGGTTCGAACGAGGGGCTGCAAGCAGTCCAGGTCGCCGTCAAATGGAGCTTCATCATGGCCCTGGACAAGAACGGCACCGTTTATGCATGGGGGTACAACGACTACGGGCAGCTCGGCAACGGCACTAGTGACTCCTCCTATACGAACCAACCCACGCCAGTACAATACCCAGGCAAAACAGGTCAGCCTTTCCAAGCCAAACAAATCAGCGCAGGAAGCTGGAGCGCTCTGGCCATTGATACGACCGATACAGTCTGGGCATGGGGATGGAATGATCGGGGTCAGCTCGGCAATGGCTCCACTGCCGATCGTCAGTACAGCCCCGTTCGGGTACAAGATCCCACAGGCACCAATCAAGGATTCCAAGCCAGCCAAATCTGTACCGGGACGAATCACACCCTGGCCATTGACAAGGAAGGAACAGCATGGGCCTGGGGGGACAACGGCTACGGTCGGCTCGGCAACGGAACCGTCAAAAACGCTCGGACACCAACACAGATAAATGGCTTTCTGCAACAGAACAATGCCGATGCGGGATTCAAAGCTGCACGCACTAGCGCCGGAAGCCAGCATTCCCTTGCGATCGGCCAGGACGGCAACGCCTACAGCTGGGGCGACAACCAGTGCGGCCAGCTCGGCACCGGAAACGAAACGGCACGGAGCAGCAACCCGACCCCAGTGCCATTCAATTCGATACTGATCACCGGCGTCAGCTTCGACAAGACAGCCGTGAACCCCCTGCAGCAGAATTCTGACGGGTCCGTCTCTTTTGCTACGCCTGTCCATAATCCTGGGCAAGCCGACGTGGTCGTGGACTGGACGCTGGGCGGCGTCAGCCAGACCCAGGAGCACCTGGCCTACACCTACGAGGGCGTCCTGCCCCTGACGGGCGGCAACGGCAGCATGATCCTCCTGCTCGCCGTCGGGCTGCTCGCCGCAGCCGGCGCCGTCGCAGCCGGACGCCACCGGCGGGAAACCCGCGCCCTGCAGGCATAAAATCTTCACCCGAGTAAGCGGCTGGACTAAACCCCAAGTTAGCCCAGCCGAAGGGTGGCCCCGCCAATCCCCCAACACAACGGAGCCACCCACCTCTTTGCATTCACCCTTTATACCCCTCTCTGGAATGAGTCAATATGGTGTGAAGCGGTCTTCATATAGTGTTCAGCCAAGCAGCCCGGCAGGCTGGCTGACGGGCGCTTGGAGCATGCGAACGAACCGTGGTAGCATTTGTATATAGGTTGGG
>NZ_JBVPQK010000149.1:0-6194 GCF_058197115.1 Bifidobacterium sp. POST2/T3 (B1) | reverse complement strand
GGGCTATGGCGCAGCTGGTAGCGCGTCTCCATGGCATGGAGAAGGTCGGGGGTTCGAATCCCCCTAGCTCCACAGATGGAATCCCGAGGTCACCTCGGGATTCTTTTTTATATCCAATGCCCTTGCATATGTTGCAGCCTGGACCAAGACAGCACTGCCAAACTCCAGTACGGCGTAGACGGACGATCCCGTTCAATGGCCGTCTGCACTATATAGAACACACATCTCGATATCTCGATCAAGTCTTTAACCCCAGCCTGCCTGCAATGTTTTTATCTCCCACTCCACTGGGTGGAGCTCGTTCATTTCCCCATTCTTCCGTGCGAATCATGCCTGCTGCATCCGTCGTACTGACAATCTTCCAGGGGCCTTACAATGATTCTGATTAAAAATGTCGCAGTCTATCTGCAGACAGATCAATAGGCTCATCGCAACGACTCCGGAGGCTTGTACAACAATGACCAGAACTGAAAAGGGCGCACTGGGCGCGCTTACTGGGTTGTCATTAGGGGACGCGTTGGGCATGCCCACGCAGAGCATGAGTCCTGCAGCAATACATGAGGCCTACGGCAGGATCCACACCCTTTGCGATGCCATTCCGGATCAGCCCATAGCTCCCGGTATGCCTGCAGGGTCTGTAACCGATGATACCGAGCAGGCGTTGATCGTGGCGGAACTGACTATCGAGGGTAAGGGACACATCGATCCGAAAGAGTTTGCCAAGCGTCTTCTGGCCTGGGAGGATGACATGAAGTCGCGTGGATCGCTCGATTTGCTCGGACCATCCACCAAGCTGGCCCTGGAACAGGTTCGCCAGGGCGCGGACATCATGACCACAGGAAGGACCGGCACCACCAACGGAGCCGCCATGCGAGTCACTCCGGTAGGCATAGCCAACAGGCCCGAGGACACCAGACAACTGGCCAATCGCATCTACGAGTCCTGCCAGGTCACCCACGACACGGTCGCAGGCTTCCAAAGTGCTGCGCTGATCGCTACGACAGTCAGCCTGGGGCTTGAGGGGATGACCGTTCGCCATGCACTGAACGAGTCCTTGCGTATGGTACCCGCCATGGAAACGTCCGGGGCCTGGACTCCAAAGGCATCGGTCCCCGCACGCGCTCGCCAGGCAATACGGCTATCTGAGGAATTCAGCGATGAGGACGATTTCGAATGTCACCTCATTGAAGACTGCGGGACCTCGGTCGAGGCCAATGAGTCTGTGGCAGCCGCCTTTTCCCTGGCCTGGAGATTTGCCGACGATCCTCAATCGGCTCTGTTCACTGCAGTCAACCTTGGTGGCGATACGGACACCATCGCCGCAATGACCGGCGCAATGACCGGCGCGTGCACCGGTCCCGAGGTCTTCGACCCTGCACTCTGCTCCCATGTAGCTTCGGTATCCCACCTGGATCTGCAGAAAACTGCCCGTGGCCTGATTGCCCTAAGGTAGCAAAGCGCAAAACGGATACCGTCGAATCCTTCAGGAACTCAACAATGTAAAATCCACTCAACCCCCCCCCCAAGACCATGGGGTCCACCCAGACCACACCACAGGACTGAACAGACAAGTCATCACTACATCCAGTACATCTTGAGTCGAAGGAGACAATCCATGTCAACTGCACCAAGGGAGGGCACCATCCTCTCCAGAGTCGAGCAAAGGGGCATCGAACCCGTGCCCGAGGACCAGAGGAACGGATCGCCCGGACAGCTCTTCTGGGTCTGGTTCGCCGCCAATATCTCAATTCTGGGGATCCCTCTGGGAGCTACCCTGATTGCCCAGGGCCTCAACCTCTGGCAGGCCGTGCTCGCCACGATCATCGGAGCCTTCGGATCCTTCGCCCTCGTCGGCATCATCTCCATAGCCGGCAGAAGAGGCGGCGCGCCCACGCTGACCCTGTCCCGGGCCATTTTCGGCGTCAGAGGCAATGCAGGCCCCACGCTGGTGGCCCTGCTGTCCAGACTGGGCTGGGAGACGGTGAACACGATGACCGGCGCTTTTGCGTTGCTCTCCCTGATCGCCATCATCTTCGGTACTTCAGCCGATGCCAAGCGCTCCCCCCTCCTGACCTTCGTCTGCATTGCCGTCTTCGTGGCCTTGACCGTGGTGGTCTCAGCCGCCGGTCATGCCTTCATTCTCACCGTGCAGAAGTGGGCCACCTGGATATTCGGCGCCCTTACACTCCTAGTGGCCATCTATCTGGCCACGACCGTCGACTGGTCCTCCTTCCTCGGCAATGCCCCCGGCTCAGCCAGTGCTTTCTTGATTGGCGTCGGCACCATAGCTGCGGGGACGGGCATCGGCTGGGTCAACTCCGGTGCAGACATGGCCCGTTACCAGAAGACCTCGGTGAAATCCGGCTCTCTGATCCTGACTGCAGCGGCAGGCGCCGGCATCCCCCTGGTCGTGGTCATCGGCCTGGGATCGGTCCTGACCGCAGGCAACTCCACCATTGCCTCCGCCGCCGATCCTGTCGCCGCGGTTCGAAGCGCTCTGCCTGCATGGGTTTCAATCCCCTATCTGATTGCCGCATTTGCAGGCCTGCTTATGTCAAACAACCTTTCCGTATATTCGGCCGGCCTGACCACTATCACCCTGGGCATCAGAATCCCCCGCGTCTATGCGGTCGTGGTCGATGTGGTGGTGACCACCTGCGGAGCCTTGTACTTTACCTTGGGTTCCGACGGATTCTACGGCCCCTTCGTCACCTTCATCTCCCTGCTGGCAGTGCCACTGAGCACCTGGGCAGGCATCTTCCTGTCAGATATGATCTTCCGCAAGCGTTACGATTCTAACGGCCTGCTGAACCTTCAAGCAGATTCCCCATACTGGTATTGGCACGGAGTCAACCTCCCAGCCATCATCAGCTGGCTGGTGGGGATAGTCGTCGGCTTTCTGTTTGTGACGGCCCAGGTCTCCAAGAACGAAGTCTGGTTCTCAGGACCGCTGTCCGGCAGCTTCCTGGGCAGGAACGGCCTAGCATGGCTCGTATCCCTCCTCCTGGGAGGAATCCTCTACGCCATTTTGCACCTCCTCTCCAAGGATTCCGTGGCGGTGGGGAGCAAGAGCCATGACTGAACCCAGCATCCTCCATCTGGGTCAGGTGGTGGTTGACCTTAGCATGGACATCGACCACCTCCCGGAGCGTGGAGGGGACATTTTCGCCAGACGAAGTGCCATAAAGGTTGGCGGCGGATACAACGTGATTCGCGCAGCCAGGCAGATGGGAGCGCCCATAGCCTACATGGGGGCGATTGGCACAGGTCCGATGGCGGACATGGTCCGTGTGGCCCTTGCCGCCCTTCAAGTTCCCGCCCAAGGGTCTGTTCTGGAAGACTGCGATACCGGATACTCGGTAGCCATGATCGAACCCTCCGGCGAACGCACCTTTGTTTCAGCAAGGGGCGCAGAGACCCGCGTACCGGAGGGCACCTACGAAAGCATGAATCTGGTTCCTGGCGATGTCATCTACCTGAGCGGATATTCCTTCTGTCACAAGGACAATACCCGAAGCCTGGTCGGTTTTGCTGAAAAACACCAGGACGAGGGATTTCCTGTACTCTTCGATGTGGGACCCATGGTGGCAAATATTGACCTGGATGTGTTTGGTGCGGTCAACGGACTGCATCCGATCTGGTCGCTGAATGAACGCGAGGGACCAATCCTGGCGAAACGTCTGAGGTGCCAACCCAAAACTGGCGACGTAACCGAGTTGGAATCCCTCTGCCGCTCGCTTTCGCTAAGACTGGACAGTCCGGTGGTTCTTAGGGCCGGCGCTCGCGGTGCCTGGTACTGCCAGCCCAAGAATGCGATGCAAATCAAGTACATTCCCACCCCACAGGTTCGTGCCATAGACACCAACGGTGCCGGCGATGCCCATTCGGGCGTCCTTTGTGCTGGCATATTCCAAGGCCTGCCCATCGAGGAGTCACTGATACTGGCCAACTGTGCAGGAGCGCTTTCCACTACTCAGCCCGGTCCAGCCACATGCCCAGATGAGGAAGCCATACGAAAGGCCGCCAGCTCGCTTCAAGGGTGACCAATGCAACGTCGGGAAAAATAAAACGACCGCCGACTCCATGCCGACGGTCGCTTGGCATCTCAAAGAAAGATCAGAGCAAGAGGACTCAGAGTTGCTTGCCCAGCTGATCGGCTGCGCGCAGGGCGTGAGCCACATCGGTGGGAGTCACCTCGAAGGGCATGTTGCCCATGGTCTCGTCGGGACCGCAGGCATGCTCGCCGACCTTGAGCAGATCCTCCTCGCTGGCCTGGCCGATGCCGATCTGCTCCAGGGAGGTGGGCAGACCCACGCTGCGGAAGAAGTCATAGACCCCGCGGGTCTCCTCCAGAGGCCGATCCTCAAGGACCAACTGGGCCAGGGTGCCGAAGGCCACCTTTTCGCCGTGCAGCATGGAGTGGGTGCCCTCCAGGGCGGTCATCCCGTCATGAATGGCGTGGGCTGCAGCCAGGCCAGAGCTCTCGAAGCCCAGACCGCTCAGCAGCGTATTGGCCTCGATGATCTTCTCCAGCGCAGCTGTGCGCACACCGGCCTTGGCAGCGGCCACGGCCTTGACCCCATCCTCCAGCAGGGTATCGCGGCAGAGACGGGCCAGGGCAAAGGCGGCCATGGTGGCGTGGCCTCCGGTCATGGTCACGGCGTTCGACTGCACGCAGGCGGCGGCCTCGTAGTAAGTAGCGAAGGCATCGCCCAGCCCTGATACCAGGAAGCGCACCGGAGCCTTGGCGATGACGTCGGTATCCATCAGGACCACGTTGGGGTTGGCAGGCAGGGGCAGATAACGGTCAAAGACACCCTCAGGCGTATAGAGCACGGACAGCCTTGAGCAAGGCGCATCCGAGGAGGCTGCCGTGGGCACAATCATGACCGGCAGATGGGCGAAGTGGGCCACAGCCTTGGCGGTATCCAAGGTCTTGCCGCCGCCGATGCCAATTACCGCGTCACTGCCGCCCAAATGGGCACGATGACGGTCGATCTCCTCCATGGAGCACTCGCCGCCGAATTTCATCAGTTCGTAGGGGATCCCATCGTGCTCAAAGGAGGCGACAATGTCGTCGTGGTAGAGCCCGTCGATGACCGGATCGACGATCAGATGGGCGCCTTTGGTGCCCAGAGTCGCATATTCTCCGGCCAGCTTTCCCATGGCACCCTCCTGCTGAACATAGGAGCCTGGAGAGCACAGAACCTTGCGCATATACACACCTTTCTCATTGCTGATCCGGCCTTCAGGACCGGGACCTTCGAGACGGTCCTCTTGGACCGCCCAAAAGTGACCCTAGTCACATTACATGATGGAATGGGTGTGCCTCGCCGGCTCGTTCGTCAGTTATGAGGCGAGGGACTGGTCGTTGTCATCGGTGACGACTGTGGTGTTGAAGTCGTGCTTGAGGGACTGGGTGTGGAGCTGGTCGCGTCGGCAGACGGCGAAGGCGAGCTCGTAGGGTTGCCTCCATGCTGCTGACTTTGCCCGGATCCCTCTTCGTTGCCCTGGTTCTGATTCGTTCCCGAAGGTTGATTTTGAGGGGTACTCGGGGTGGACTGATATTCGGGCTCCTCTGTCCGCTGCACCGGTTTGGAGGGGGTCTCTTCATCCTGGTTAGGGGTTACCACCTGGCTTGTCGGTGGGCTGACCACGTTGCGAACCACCTTGTCTGTGCCTTCGCCCTTGGTCAGAGCATTGATGGCCAGGGCGGACAGCAGTACGGCCACCAGAGCGCTGACCACAGAGACAATGATGACGTTGCGCCGGCGCTGATCCAGCTTCTTCTTACTGGTTGCTGCAATGGAAACTGTATGGGTTCGTGGTCCATTGCTTGACGAAATGGTTCTGCCGGTCTTGGCTGCCGACTCTTCGTCACCGGCCGTAGGCATGACCTGGGTGGACCCATCTACCGGGGCCATTACCTGGGTCGATCCGTCGGCAATATTGCTTGAATTGTTTCGATGACCCTTTCCCTGGGCCGGCAACGTCGTGGTCTGTCCATCGGCGGCTGAATCGGCACTCGATTCAGTTCTGGAATCGTCATCATCCTGGTCGGCGCTACCGCCCACGGACTCCTGCAGCTTCTGGCCAGAGGCTTCCAAAACATTCTTATAGATCTGCGAGGCCACGGCAGAGACGATGGAACCGATGGCTACGCCGATGATGGATCCCGCCACGCCGATCTTGGC
>NZ_JBVPQK010000148.1:1790-6208 GCF_058197115.1 Bifidobacterium sp. POST2/T3 (B1) | reverse complement strand
GTGGCTTCGGCCATGGCTACGGTCATCACCTACCTGGGTTACTCCCTCATGTATTTCGGCGGTGACAGCCGGGACAGGGATAGTGATTCCGGCGTCTTCGGCCTCCTGGGCGTGCTAATTAGCTCGATTCTGGCCCCCTTGGGCGCCTCTCTGATCCAGATGGCCATTTCGCGCACCCGTGAGTATGACGCCGACGAGGACGGCAGCCGGCTGACTGGGGATCCGGCGGCTCTGGCGTCGGCGCTGAACAAAATATCCTATGGGTCTCAGGCTGCGCCTATGCCGCAGACCGCCGGCACCCAGAGCGCCGCCGCCATGATGATCGAGAACCCCTTCTCGGTCAAAGGATTCAGCAGGCTCTTCTCCACTCATCCGCCCACCGATGAGCGCATCGCCCGCCTGATGCAGATGAGTCAGGAGATGGGGCAGACCCAGGTGAATTCCGGGCATGGAGCCCAGGTGGGGTACTGAGAGGTCGAGCAGTTTTGCGTCCCTGTCGATAGGAGATGATGCCTGGGATGACGGAGACCATCAATCTGGCCATCGTCGACGATCAGGAGCTGGTCAGAGCAGGACTGGTCTCGATACTGGCTGATGAGGACGATATCAACATTGTCGCGGATGCAGCCAGTGCCCGGGAGCTTCTGGAGCACCCTCGCCTGAGAGATGTCGATGTGGCCCTGGTTGACTGCCGTATGCCTGACATTGACGGGATTCGCCTCATCGACATCTTGCGTAAGAGAGGACTGAAAGCCCGATGCATCGCACTGACGGCATTCGACGAGGATGAGAACCTTGTGGGAAGCATCAAGGCTGGAGCATATGGGCACCTGCTCAAAGACGCCGATGCAGAGGAGATCATCGGCACCGTGCATAGGGTCTATAGGGGTGAACGCGTCCTCGGGACTGCAGAGTCGGGTAGGCTGATGGACCTCATCAGCAGGGAAGGCGAACCGTCGCAGCCTGTCAAAGCTGCGGGAGGAGTCGACGTAGCCGACGACTTCGATCGGACTGACCGTCAGATCATCGACATGATTGTGGCTGGTTTAACCAACAGGGAGATTGCCGATCATCTCTGCCTATCCCTGGGCACGGTCAGAAACCGCGTCAGTAGCATTTTCGACAAAACCGGCGTGCGCAATCGCACCGAGTTGGCCATGACCTCAAGGCGGTCATGAGCCCGTCAGAAACTGAGTCGTCTCAGGAGCGGAAACCAGGGTCCCTCCCATACGTGGGCCTGGTGGAGGTCGCTTCGTTCTGCTGCTCCTTCCTGTGGTCAAAATATGGCAATCCTCTCAACTTCTTCCTCTTCCAGACGGTCATGGTGTCGGCCTGGCTGGGTTATAGGCTGATTCGGCGACGTATTCCTGCCCTCATTTGTGGGGGCCTTCTCATCGCGGTTTGTCTGGCAGCCACTCTCTTCGACAATCCGCCGCAGATGTTTCTCACCACCATCGTGACCGTGGATGTTCTCTTCGCCTTTCCGGAGATCTGGACCTGGGTCGCAGTAGGAGGGGAAATAGGGGTCTACATTCTGCATATGGCATGGAGGGGAGAATGGCGACGGGACTCCTGGGGCGATACGGTCCTGAACCTGGCTCTGATCGTCTTCTTCGCGGTGGCTTTCCTCTTTTACGCACGGGCCAGCCGTCTGCTCATTGAAAAGAACCGGCAGCTCGCCAGGCTGTCGCTCACAATAGAGAGCCTGGCCCTAGCTAAGGAGCGGGCAGAGATGGCCTCGCAGATGCATGATTCGATTGGTCAGTACCTATCGGCCATGCACATGGAGCTTGAGGCGGCGCAAAGGACCCTGCACAAGGGTTCATCCATCGACCGGGCCCTCACCCATGTGATCAAGGCCGAAGACATCGATAAGAAGGCACTGGCTCAGGTACGTCAGCAGGCCAGGGCTTTGAACCCGGCTGCCTTTGGCGGGGAGCTGACCAAGGAGTCGATTGTCGGTCTGGCAGACTCCTTTGAATCCACAGGTCTGCATGTGACCGCTACGGTGAATGGGAGCCTGGAGGGCCTGTCATCGCAGAATAAGGTCCTTATCTACCGGGCCTTGCAGGAGACTTTGACCAACGTGGTCCGTCACGCCCATGCCTCCTCCGCCTCGATTGTTATTGATCTGGCACCGAGAACCCTTCGCCTGTGTGTGACGGACGACGGGGTGGGTCCTGGCAAAGGGTCTGGTCGGTTTGTGCCGGGCTTCGGCCTGTCCTCCCTTGAGCAGAGGGTAAAGGACTTGGGCGGCTTCTTGCAGGTAGGACCGGCAGAGACAGCGGAGTCTTCCCGAGGTACCCGGGTAATACTCTCCCTTCCATTGACCGCGGATTCTTGCAGGTAACTTCTGCAGTGCAGCGGACGCAGTGACATTTGTCCTCCTGATGGTGACATCTGTCGGTAGCATCTCCACTATCCGTCGATATAGCTTGGCCCTATGCAATGGGCAGCAATAGGCGGTGAAAGGAAAGGACCCGGAACGGAAGGGGCTGAGGGGCGGAGTATTAGGATCGGGTACATCCGCCTGGTGAATTCCTTGTGGAGGGGAAACCGCGGCCTGCAAATCCTGAACATCCTGGCTGGAGCCTGTCCCATGGCCTTGATTCTCCTGGTTCTTGAGGCTATGGTCCGGGGAGGAGAGGGTGCCGATTCGGCCACTCCGGTAGTCATGGTAGCCATCTTTCTGACGTCTTCAGCTTCCGTTTCCAAGACCATCAGCGACCATGCCTTCACTGCTCAATGGGACAGGCTCATGCGCATCCGTCTGCTGGGCGCCTCCCCCTGTCGGCTCCTGGGCTCGATACTGGCCGTCCAAGGTCTCATGGCTGCCTTCTCAGGCCTCATTGGCGTGGCTCTGGGCGAGCTGATGAAGCCTCTGGCAAGGCCTGCCATGGCACGGCTGGACATGCTTTTGCCGGAGCATGGCATCCTGCCAAACCTCTCCTCCATTCTTATGACGGTCCTGCTTTCCGTTTTGTGCCAATGTCTGGGCGCCATATTGGCTGCAGTGAGGGTCATTCGAGCTCGGCCCGATTTGCAGTCCATGCCCCGCTCTTCCGGGAGACGGCACCGCGCCCTGTCTACTGCGGCCATGCTCCTGGTGGTCCTTGCGACTTGCATGATGATCTACCTAAAGGGGACTGGAGCGGCCGCCGGCGGTATGGGCATCTTTTTGATTCCTCTCTTGGCATGGGCCTTGATAAGAGTGGGCAGACCCCTATTGAACCGAGCAGCGGGGGTCATCATGGCGGGTTACCCAAAAGGTCCTGTGGTCACCTTGGCTTTGCGCAATCAGGAGACCACTAGGGCGGCCTCGCTCTTCACGATGGTGGTCGTCGCCACTGCAGTCGCCTGCGGACTTTTCGGCTTCTTGGGATACAGCGATGCCAATGCGCGCGCCTCTCTGACCACGGCTCTGGCAGGAGGGTCTGTGATCAGCCCGGTCGGCAGTGACCGAGGGGCCCTGAATCATTGGGCCGCCTATGTTCGGTCGCGCGATGCTGATCCTCTTATTCTGGCTCCTGCCACTGTAGTGCCTATGGCAAAGGACGGTGCGGGATGCGACCGGCAAATACGCCGGGCCGCCTCCTACTATCGTGGTGCCTCACGCCTTCAAATAGATGGCGATCTGAGTCGGATTTTTCCGTCCGCAGCCCTGCATCCTGCGCGGGATAGTACAGGATTGGACGGGCTCGATGGGGTGGTGGCTTCCAGTCCGGAGGTGGGCGCGGGTCTGTCCCTCGGCGCGCCGGTCTGTATTGATGATGGGAACGGACCAGCTCGACGGAGTCGGATTGCGGCTATAGCTGACCTGCCGGGTGGAATGGGTCAGTACTTCATCCCCTCGCATCTATCTACTTCTACCTCCCGAAATGCATGGAAGACCGGATATGAACGTTGGGGCGGGCGCACTCCCCTGGCTCTGGTTTCGTCACAGGTGGGTGGCCGGGAGGTGCCGACAGGGGTCGTTGACCAGACGGCTGAAGCATGGGTGGCGAATCTGCCGACTGGCAAGATCTATGCACAGACCGGAGGGGAGGGGATGAAGGAAATGGCCGTCATCGTCTACCCGGTCTTGGTCATATGTGCCGTGGGCGTCCTGTCGCTGATTTTCACCATGGTTGAGGAGAGGCGTAGGACCAGGGCCGTGGCCGTCCTTCTTGATTTGGGAGTCTGGCGGTACGGATGCAGTGGGACGTTAAGGTACCTGAGTGAAGTCTTGCCGGCCTTCCTGCTGGCCTGTGCCGGTTCGCTCCTGGTCGTCAACCTCTGCTCTCACCCGCAGTCAGTCGAACTCTATGGAGGCATCTCCTTTTACTGTCCCGCTGGGCAGCTGGGCCTGCTTCTGGCGGTGGTCCTGGCGATGGGGCTGGTGGCCCTGGTCGCCCACATGGTTTCCTATGTTCGTCTGG
>NZ_JBVPQK010000148.1:0-1690 GCF_058197115.1 Bifidobacterium sp. POST2/T3 (B1) | reverse complement strand
AGGCGAAAGGTGGGCGAGCTGTCAGGAGGTCAACAGCAGCGGGTGGCCATCGCTCGGGCCATGATCATGGATGCGCAGGTTCTCTTCGCGGATGAGCCCACCGGCAATCTGGATCCCAGAGCCCGTGAGGACACCCTTGATGCCATCCAAGCAGCCATGAGTGCGGGACTCAAGGCCAGCCTTCTGGTTACTCATGATGCCAGGGTGGCTTCCAGGGCCGACAGAATTCTGTATATGCAGGATGGGAGGATTTGCGGTTCCTATCCCCATATGGATCAAGAGGATATAGAGCGGCTCCTTCTGTCCGGGTCGGAGTAGGAGGAGCCGCTGAGGCCGATTCAAAGCTGAATTCTGTGCCCGTTACAGACCACGGTTTTGACGGACCAGTCAGTCGGGTTCAGGAGGAGGAGGTCGGCCGCATAGCCGGGCGCCAGCAGACCCAGCGGAGCACCGGTGATCGGGTTGGGACGGTCCAGTCCCAGGGCTCGGGCAGGTGTCAGCGTGGCGGCTTCCACGGCCTGGGGGGCTGGCAGGCCGATGGCCTGGATAGCTCTGCCGACTGCCACATCCAGGGTCAGGGTTGAGCCGGCGATGGCCCCGTTGGAGGTCAGACGGGCGTGGCCGCCCTTCACTGTTACATCCAGGGAACCCAGCTTGTAGGCGCCGTCCTCGCAGCCGGTGGCCTCCATGGCGTCGGTGACCAGGGCTATCCGATGGGGGAAGAGCCTGAAGGCCAGGTCGACGCAGGGGTCCTGCACATGGAAACCGTCGTTGATCAGCTCGGCTGTAACCCGGCGGTCCTCCACGGCGGCTGGAATGGGGCCCGGCTGACGGTGGTGGATGCCGTTCATGGCGTTGAAAACATGAGTGAGTATACGGGCGCCGGCATTGAATGCACGGCGGGTCTGGTCATAGTCGGCATCGCAATGGCCAACCGCAGGCACCACACCGGACTCGGCCAGGCGGGATATGGC
The DNA here is from genome assembly GCF_058197115.1 of Bifidobacterium sp. POST2/T3 (B1). NCBI lineage: Bacteria > Bacillati > Actinomycetota > Actinomycetes > Bifidobacteriales > Bifidobacteriaceae > Bifidobacterium > Bifidobacterium sp. POST2/T3 (B1). Next base: position 716 of record NZ_JBVPQK010000148.1, on the reverse strand, counting down.
CTCGTAGCCATGGTCGCGCTCGGGGGCCAGGGTCACCTGGCGTATGCAACCGTCGGCAGCCTCCAGGAGATTGTCAAGAACCGCTGGCTCAGGATCGCGCAGGCACTTGGGGTCGTGCGCGCCCTTACGGGAGAGTGCGATGAAGGGCCCTTCCAAGTGGGCGCCCAGCACGTCGGGTCTGGAGTCCATGACCCTCTTGACTGAGCGCAGATTGGTGCACATCGTGTCGACCGGATTGGTGATCAGGCTGAGCACCTGCCTGGTTGTTCCATGGACCATATGGCAGGCCCTGGCTGTGCGAATGGCCTCGTCGCCGTCGTCAAATGAGTGAACCCAGCCGCCGTGGGAGTGGATGTCGATGAACCCGGGGGTGAGGATGAAGCTGGCTGCATCGATGAACTCAGCACCGTCCGCATTCACGTCATGGGTATCTGATCCAGGCTGGAAGGAGGGCGGCAGGCTGGGCAGGCCAGCGGCCCTCAGGGCGGATTCCAGGCTCTCTCTGCCTTGCCCGACCTGCTCAATCCTGCCATCCAGAGCCAAAATCCAGCTGTTTTCCCTGATTCCTCGAGCGTCTATCAGCCTTGCGCCAGTCAGGACAAGGGGATGGACCGGTCCGTGGAGGGATGATTCAACCGCGAGCCCCGCCGACTCGTATGCTTCCTTGGACATGTTTGGTTTGCCTTCTAGATGGACTGCCAGTCAGGCTTGTTGGC
>NZ_JBVPQK010000147.1:0-6209 GCF_058197115.1 Bifidobacterium sp. POST2/T3 (B1) | reverse complement strand
TTTCTGGTGGAAGTCCTGGGCTATACCTGGGATGAAGTGCACGAGGAGGCTGATGCCCTTGAGCATGCCGTCTCTGAGAAGATGGTTGACAGGATTGATCGTTATCTGGGCCATCCATCCCAGGATCCGCATGGGGATGCCATACCGACCGAATCCGGCAGCATGCCCGATGTCCCACTAACGAAGTCTCTGTCTCAGGTGGAAGATGGGCAAACCGTACGGGTATGGCGAGTAAGCGATCAGGATCCAGCATTGCTCAGGTACTTGAGCAAGCACAGGGTACGCCCAGGGACCTTGCTGAAATTAGTTTCGCCTGGGGACGCATCACAGGGGGCGCAAATCCGCGTTCAGAAGATATCGGCCGGGCAAAGTAGTCCCAATAGGGATGAGAATGAATCGAAGGGGATTGCTGAGCCTTTGGAATTGGATGATGCACAGGCTTCAAGAATCCAGGTAGTTGTTCAATAGATTTTATGCACTGCAGATGTCACGGCAGCAACGATGGTTGTGCTGTCCATCAGGGAACACGTCCATCATCTCCGGCTATGAGTTTATGGATTATTCCACCATGCAATGTTTTCCTGTTGGGAGTCACGGTGTTGGGGGTCATGGTATCCCCTGCATCTGCGGGAAGATCCAGCTAAATTCCCCAAAACGTCCAGACTCTGTCTGGCAGCAAATGAATGGACGTCTCGCTTATCGTCTTCAAGCAAGGTTCCGGACCAATACATACGCCTTTTCTTAGGCTGAGGTGTCCGCTCGGCAGGCCTTGGAGCTTTCGGTGACACTGGAAAGTCTGGTATCTGGTATGTTTCGAAACCAATTCTGCGATCATTGGACGAACTCGGCTTTACCTCCTAAGCTGGTACCAGTGTGGTTGGTGGGTTCATTGTTGCATGACGATTGAAGGGGAGCCGTAACAGTGCTTTGGTCTGTGATTAAAAATATTTTGGTTATTGCTGCCTCTGCTGCAATGGCTGGCCCTATGGGATTTCAGCCCAGCGCACCTGGATCCACGGCTGCTGAGTGGAGTACACAGTCAGCAACGCAGGAAAAGGTGGCTGAGGAAGAGCACGCAAACCCCTCGACAATAGGCGATCAGGACCAGTCGCAGAGCGCGTCTATGCCGGACAACCCCAATCAACCACTGCCAGAGAAAATCAGCAACGCCATACCTAAGGATTCGACCGTAGTTGCGAATGATCTGGCTTTGACACCAGACCAGCAGCTTAAGCAATTGGACTCAGGCAAGAAAGTCACCGATCCGAAAATCGTTGGGACATCAACCCATCAGGCAGATCCCTTGGCTAAGACCAATGGAGAATCATTCATCCCTGTTCATGTGGATAAAGTCAGAAAAGCCATAAAAGATTCCAAGACGGATCCCGATCAACAGACCAAGGGTAACGAAGGTGGAGAGGCGAAGCCGGCGACAGCTGATTCCTCCGTACGGTCGCGTACATCCTTTGCCTCTTTGCAAAATAATGAATACGGTGCCCACTGGGGCTCGTATCAAGGTTCACAGGCATTTTTTGAGGCTGATGGGACTCTCTTCGCGGACCAGGCCAAGGGGGTCATCGATGTTTCTGTGTGGCAGAACACTATAAATTGGGAGGCTGTAAAGAACTCCGGAGTCGACGGAGCCATCATCCGCCTAGGCTACGGTTGGGGCAACGGCCTGGATAAACAGGCCAAGAGGAACATTAGTGAATGCAAGCGTTTGGGAATACCTTTCGGGGTCTATATCTACTCGTACGCCTATGATGCCAATACGGCCGCCGCTGAGGGCGACAATGCGGTCAACCTGTTGAGGCAGGCCGGTGTCAGCCCTTATGATCTCAGCTATCCCGTTCATTATGACTTGGAAAATTGGACCTGGGCAGGTCACAGTCATCCCACCGATCCTGGAACGTATGATCAAATAGTCAATACCTGGTGGGGCAAGCTGTCATCTGCCGGATACAACCGGCTGTCCTTGTACTCATACACCAATTATCTTTATTCCGCCTTGAATTCTGACAACATCCATTCCAAGACGCATTGGGTGGCCAGCTATGGTCCGCGTACTGGTTTTCATTTCAGAAGTGCCGATAAGGGTTGGCAATACAGTAGCAGCGGTTCAGTCAGCGGCATCAACGGACACGTGGATTTGAACGCCTTCAGCAACATACGCAGTCAGCCTGATTTCAATGGAACCGACCCCAATTCATTTGCCGCCAAAGTCACGGACGTTCCTGAAGGGCGTTACTATATCGCCAGTCTTTTCGACAATCGTTATGTCGACGTAACAGGAGCCAGTCCTGACAATGGTGTGCCTCTGGATATCTGGCCCTACAACGGGCAGGACAACCAGCAGTTCTATATCAAGCCGGCCGGTGGCGGTAATTACACCATTGCGACTGGCTACAGCAAAGTGGTGGATGCGTCAGGACCTTCGGCTGATAACGGGACACCATTGATCCAGTTTTCGGCAAATGGCGGTCGCAACCAGCAGTGGACCCTGTATAGGTGCATTGATGGTTCGTACTACATCGCTTCTGTGTATGCCGGAAGCCGGAACAAGGTTTGGGATATCACTGCCTCAAATGGTGCCCCGGGATCCAGGCTGGAACTGTGGGCGGCTAATCAAGGCGAGAATCAAAGATTCAAGCTGGTCAGCGTTAATGGAAGCGGCAACGGCAACTCTTCATCATCAGGTCAGTTGGTGAGCGCTGATGGTGGAAAGTACTGGTATGAGAACGGAGCGAAAGCCCGTTCCAAGGAGATATATGATTCTTCTGCCGGACTCTGGTACTGGGCAGGTGACGACGGTCAGCTGGCCCAGGGCTGGAAGACGCTGCCTGATGGGCGAAGGGTGTATTACGATCCCCGCACTTTGGGAATGGCCCATGGCGAAAGGCTCATTGATGGGTCCTGGTATTACTTTGCCTATGACGGCAATATGGTCAGAAGCCGGGATCTCTACCTCACTTCCAACGGCGGAAAATATGTAAGATACGCTGCCGATGGAAAAATGGTCAAGGGCGAAAGCAGCAAGGCCGGCAAATGGTATTTCTTTGATCCCGTGACCGGCGCTATGGCTAAGGGGTGGAAGCATGTGTCCTCCAACGGCGGCAAGTGGGTCTACTACGATCCATCCAACGGCCAGATGCTCCATGGAGAGGCCTATATCAATGAAAATTGGTACTACTTTAACGATTGGAGCGGCGCCACCACTTATGGATGGAAGCACTTGGCATCCAACGGCGGCAAGTGGGTATATTACGATCCGGTTATGGGGTGGATGCTAAAGGGCTGGCAGCGAGTCGAAGGCTCCATGCGCCACTTCGATGAGACGACTGGGGCGGTGCTCAATTGATTGATAGTTTGTCTTTCTAGCAAGCCTTCGCTGGTATCCTGCAAACTTGGTTGAGCATGGGTTTAAAGTTAGAAACCATGAACACTGCTGGGCAATTGAAATCGGATCTGCCTGAAAGCGAGGCAGACGAATCTGCCTCCGGCCACGGCGGGAATGCCGATGATCAGGGTAACGATAGGGGCGCTCCGCAACTCGCCTTGGTGATTCCTTGCTACAACGAGCAGGACGTTCTGCCCATCACCTTGCCCGTTCTGAATACCAAGCTCTCAGACTTGGAAAAGCGTGGGTTTATCACAGAGAACAGCTACATTCTTCTTGTGGACGACGGATCTCAGGATTCCACATGGTCAATTGTCGAGTCGAGTCATTCCCAGTACCCTACGAGGGTGCATGGCCTTAAGTTTTCTCATAATAGGGGACACCAGAACGCCCTGTATGCAGGGCTTATGGAGGCTCTGAATCGTGGATGCGACGCGGCCATTTCAATGGATGCGGATTTGCAGGATGATCCCGATGCCATTGATGCAATGGTAAAGGAGTATGCCAAAGGAAGCGACATCGTCTACGGAGTCAGGGACAACAGGGATACCGACACTGTTTTCAAGCGATCGACAGCGGATCTGTTTTATAAGATGATGTCATGGCTGGGAACCGACACAATACCGAACCATGCTGACTACCGGCTTATGAGCCGTACGGCCTTGGAGGCTCTTTCTCACTACACTGAAGTCAATTTGTTTTTGCGGGGCATCGTTCCTTCTCTTGGTTTCCCCCATAGCAAGGTGTACTACAAGCGCGGCTCAAGAGCAGCAGGCGAGTCCAAGTATCCTTTGAAAAAGATGATGTCATTCGCAGTGGAAGGCATTACGTCTTTTTCAATCACCCCGCTCAGGGCCATCACCGGCATCGGTCTCATTTCGGTTGCGGTAGGCATAGTGATCCTTATTTATGTGCTGGTCTCCTTCTTCTGTGGTCGTGCAGTGGCCGGTTGGGGGTCTGTGATGTGTTCAATCTGGATCCTTGGAGGGCTGATTCTGTCAGGCATTGGAGTAGTAGGTGAGTATGTTGGCCGAATCTATTTGGAAGTGAAGCATCGACCCCGCTATATCGTCGAAGAACGCATCTGATATGTACGTCAAACCGCATTTCGACCGGGAAAGTCTCGACAAGATAATTCAAAAGAGGTATTGAACGTGAAATCTGCCCTCTCTCGGCATGCACCGATGCCTATCGAATCGCTGAAGCGTCACGCTGGCATTGCTCTATTGGCCTTCATCCTTAACGCCGTTGCCTTTGCTCCCCTGATTGCCCGTCGACATTACTCGGTGGATTCCTATCATCTGATCGACGACCAGAATGCTCTTTGGTATTTGCAGAATGGCCGATACACATGGTGGCGTTTGACGCTGGTGGCGGACAGCCTCGGTCTGAACCTGGTTTTGCGGCAACGACTGTTCATGGCAATCTGCATCATCGGATTCTCCATCTCTTTGATTATTCTCACGGCCTCTTTTGCCAGGCTGGGCGGAATCTCATCCTTTGCTGGGCAGTGCTGTCTGTGTCTGACCTTGTCGGTGGTATGGATCAACGTATTCGTACTTGAATTCCTCTTGTTCCCAGAAAGCGCTGTGTCTGCAGCTGTCGGTTCCGTATTCGTCGGCTTGGCCGTCAGCCTCATCCTTGGCAGACGGAATGCTTGGCTGTCGGCTGCATCGCTCATTTGTCTGTTGATCGCTCTGGGGTGCTACCAAAGCTTGGTAGGCGTGTTTTTAGCGCTCGCCTTGCTGGGCGGCTGCCTGACTTCTTTACGGGAAGGACATGAGCCTTTTACACGGGTGATGCTTCGTTGGGCCAAGGTGCTGGGCATGGCTGCATTCGGCTCTGTTTTTAATGTCATCTGCGTAAGATATTTGATACATATTAAGTACATAGTCGATCCTGGCCGTGGAGCCAGGCTTTCTTTGCCGACTATTGTCTCCAACTTCAAACAGGTGTTGAGATACCAGCTGTCTCTGCTCAATAATGCCGATGGACTCATGCCCAGATTCAGCGTTACCCTGATACTGCTCTTTCTGATTGCTCTGCTGGTGCTGTCCTTCCGAACCAGGCACAATCTGCCCTATGGGCAATTGGCTTGCGCCGCCGTGGTCGCCTATCTGGCAGTCTTTGCCCCTCACTATATCGAGAAGAATATCCTCTTGACCCCGCGCAGCAATATGGCTTTTTGGGCTTGGATTGCGTCAATGACCACGGTTTTTGCGGTTTCCCTGCTTGCATCCCGGCATCAGCCGTTCACGGTCAGGACCCCGATTGAGCCCATGCCGGAACCTGGGCGAAAGGCCGAAGTCACGATTGAGAGGCCCGAGGCCTTCCCGGGCTCTGGCAACGGTGCTCGGCATGCTGCAAGGCTTATCGGCGTCTCTGGCGTCTTCCTGCTCTTTTCAAGCGTATGCATGGCGGATATAGCTTATGATGCCTATGTCAGTAATACCCAGGACCAGGCCTATGCCCTGAGTGTCGCGCAGAAGATCAAAGAACATGAGGCTTCCACCGGCCAACATGTAACAGCTATCGCCATAGTTCCTGATGCAAGGGTGCATGTCAAATATGACAGTGTGCGTTATCAGAGGTACGAACTGAACCGGCGCATCATGAATACCCCTTACTCAAATTATCAGATGATCAATTATCTGAGTCATTCGAACCTAAGCAAAATCGAGATGCCTCGGTCGGACTATCGCCGCTACTTTGCCGGTCGGGACTGGAACCAGCTTGATTTGGATCAGCAGCTGGTATTCTCTGGCGACAAGGCCTATCTGGCCTTGTACTAGCGGCTTGCTGCCTGCTCAGA
>NZ_JBVPQK010000146.1:0-6273 GCF_058197115.1 Bifidobacterium sp. POST2/T3 (B1) | reverse complement strand
ACCTTGGCGCCGGGAAGGTGGCCACCCTCCCCCGGCTTGGCTCCCTGGGCCAGCTTGATCTGCAGGTCGGTGGCCGAAACCAGATAGTCGCTGGTGACCCCGAATCGGGCCGAGGCCACCTGCTTGATGCGGCTGGTCCGGGCCGGGTCTGCGATTCGATCCGGGGACTCGCCGCCTTCACCCGAGTTGGACCTGGCCCCGAGCCGATTCATGGCCACTGCCATGGTCTCATGGGCTTCTTGGGATATGGACCCGTAGCTCATGGCTCCAGTAGAGAAGCGGGTAACGATGGACTCGGCGGCCTCCACCTGGTCCAGCGGTATGGGCGCCCTGTCGGAGTGCAGTTCCATGAGGCCGCGCAGGGTCATGCCCTGCTTGGCCGCTGCGTTCACATGGTCGGTGTATGCCCTGAAGAGCCCATAGTCCCCTCGTTTGGTGGACTGCTGAAGCAGGAAGATGGACTCTGGGTCGTTCAGGTGGTCCTCGCCGGTGCGGCGCCAATGGTAGTTGCCGCCTGTCTCCAGATCATGCCCGGAGCCAGCGGTCCACTCAATGGGATAGGCCACCCGATGGCGCTGGGCCACCTCGGCGGCGATCTCATCCAGGCCTATGCCACCCACCAGAGAGGTAGTGCCCGTGAACCAGCGGTCGATGACCTCCCGACTGAGTCCGACGGCCTCGAAGAGCTGGGAGCCGCGGTAGGACATGATGGTGCTCACGCCCATCTTGCTCATGATTTTGAGGACCCCGGTGCTCAAAGCCCGGACCAGGTTGTCGGAGGCCTTTTTGGCATCCACGTGCAAGTCCCCGCTGTTGGCCAGATTCTCCACAGACTCCAGTGCCAGGTAGGGATTGACGCAGGCTGCGCCATAGGCAATCAGCAGGGCCACGTGGTGGACCTCGCGCACGTCGCCGGCCTCCACCGCCAGGGAGACCTGGGTACGCGTGTGCTGACGAAGCAGGTGGTGCTGTACGGCCCCGGTCAGCAGCAGGGAGGGTATGGGTCCCCAGATGTGGTTGGAGTCCCGGTCGGACAGGACAAGCACATTGCAGCCCTCCTCGATGGCCTGATCCACCTCCCTTTCGATGGCTTCCAGACGCTCCTCAAGCGCCTTGCCGCCTCCGGCCACCTGGTAGAGGCCGCGAATCAGACGGGGGCGGAAGCGGCCTTCCAGGACCGGCGCTCGGTCCAGACGCTTGATCTGCGCCATCTGAACGGAGTCCACCACTGGCAGGTCGATGTGGATCTTCCAGGCGTGCTCGGGGGTGTCCTCCAAAAGATTGGGCTCGGGCCCGATGGCCGAGGCGATGCTGGTCACCAGCTCTTCGCGCTCCCAGTCCAGGGGCGGATTGGTGACCTGGGCAAACTTCTGGGTGAAGTAGTCGAAGAGCATGCGGGACCGGCGTGAGAGCACAGCGATGGGCGCGTCATTGCCCATGGAGCCGATGGGCTCCCTGCCGGTTTCGGCCATGGGCCCCAACAGCATGGTCAGGTCCTCCCGGGTGTAGCCGAAGGCCTGTTGCCGACGGTGGACCGAGATGCGCGAGTAATTGACATGCTCGCGCTCGGGCAGATCGTCCAGGCGGATGGTGCGTTCGGAAACCCACTTCCTGTAGGGGTGCAGACCGGCCAGCTGGCGCTTGATCTCGCTGTCGGGCACTATCCGGCCCTCTTTGGTGTCGGCCAGGAACATGCGCCCCGGCTCCAGCCTGCCCTTGGAGACGATGGACTCCTGGGGCGTGTCCTCTAGGACACCGGCCTCCGAGGCCAGGACCAGGTGGCCGTCATCGGTCAGCTGCCAGCGGCCAGGGCGCAGGCCATTGCGGTCCAGCTGGGCACCTACCAGGGTTCCGTCGGTGAATACGATGGCCGCCGGGCCGTCCCAGGGCTCGATCAGGGTGTCGTTGTACTCGTAGAAGGCCTTCAGATCCGGGTCCATGTCCGAATCCTGCTGCCAGGCCGGAGGCATCATCATGGAGACGGCGTGGGGCAAGGACCGACCCGCCAGGTGGAGCAGTTCCAGGGTCTCGTCGAAGGTGCCCGAGTCCGAGGCTCCCGGGGTGTTGACCGGCAGCAGCGGGGCCATGTCGCCCAGCAGCTCCGAGCTCAGCATTCCTTCCCGGGCTGACATCCAGTTGCGGTTGCCCTGAATGGTGTTGATCTCCCCGTTGTGGGCGATCATCCTGAAGGGCTGGGCCAAGGGCCAGGATGGGAAGGTGTTGGTTGAGAAGCGGGAATGGACGATGGCCAGGCGGGCCTTCATGGCCGGATCACTCAGGTCCGGGAAGAATCCCTGCAGCTGCTTGGTGGTCAGCATGCCCTTGTAGGTGATGGTTCGACAGGACAGGGATGCGAAGTAGACGCCCAGCTCGTGCTCCGCCCGCTTACGAACCCGGTAGCCCAGCCGCTCCAGATCCAGATCTCCACGGCCCTCAGGACCGGCGTCACACATGATGGGCATGAGGAAGCGGGGCATGGAGGCCAGAGCCTGCAGACCCAATCCGTCCGGATCGGTGGGTACTGACCGCCAGGCCAGAACGCGCAGCCCCTCCTGGCCGGCAATGGAGGCGATGGCCTCCTCCTGACCGGCAGCCTGAGCCGGGTCCCTATCCAAGAAGGCCATGCCCGCCAGATAGTGGCCAGCTTCGGGCAGATTCCGGTAGACCCGGGTGCGCATGAACTCGTCGGGCATAGAGAGCATGATGCCGGCCCCATCGCCGGTGTTGGGCTCGGCTCCCACGGCTCCTCGGTGGTCCAGGTTAATCAGGACGCGGATGCCCTGCTCGACGATCAGTCTTTCGTCCCGTCGGTTGAGGGTGGCAACCATGCCGAAACCGCAGGCATCGTGTTCCGTATCAGGGTCATAGAGCCCTTGGGGGCCGCGGACATGCAAATCGAGAGGGGCCGTGAATGACACCGCAATCACCTCGTTCGTGGACGGGGGCGGGGCCGGCATGCTCCGCCCTTGAGGAGCCTTGTCAATGGTGAATCAACAGAATAATGCATCCACAGGTGACATCCGTGTAACGTTCCGCAGTGTCTAACGAATTCCTACCGCCTCTAGAACCTGATCGATGACCAGATCGTTGAGCAGGCGGCCCCGGCGGGTCACCTGAATTCTGTCACCCACGGGCAGCAGGAGCCCCTGGTCTACCAGATCCTTGAGGATCTGCGGGTCTGCTGGACGACCTGCCATCTTGGTCAGTCGATCCATTCCTAGGCCTTCTGGCAGACGCAGGGCCAACATGACTGTCTCCTCCAGGTCCTGCCTCCAACCCAGAAGCTCGGCATCCTGCCAGGGCACATGTCCTGCATCCATGGCGGCCGCCCAGTCCCTTGGGTGGGCGATGTCCCAGGAGCGGATGGCCCGTGCACGCCGCTCCTCCAGGCCGGGCTCCTGCGAAAGCCACCAGGATGTCCGCGGATCGGCCTCTTCCGCTGATGCTGTTCCGGTGGCCCTGAACCCAGGCGATACGGAAGGCATAGGCTCCTGCTCCCGGGCTTCATCCACCGGTGTCATGCCCGAGTCCTGACCATCCAGCCCCCGATAGTGGGAGTGGGCGCCGGGCCCGATGCCGGCCCAGTCCACGTTGTGCCAGTAACCCAGGTTGTGGCGACTCTCCTGGCCGGGACGGGCCCAGTTGGAAATTTCGTACCAATACAGGCCCGCCTGGGAGAGCATGTCGTCGGCCATCTCATACTTAGTCGCCTCGTCATCGTCATCGGGGGCGGGCAGTTGGCCCCGGCGCACAGCACGGCCCATCTTGGTGGTGGGTTCCAGGGTCAGGGCGTAGGCGGAGACGTGGTCCACGCCCAGGTCCAGGGCCGCCTGCAGGCTGGTCCGCCAATCCTCAAGCCGCTCCCCCGGCGTCCCATAGATCAGGTCCACACTGGCTCTGAGACCCAATTCTTTAGCGGCGGCCACATCGGTGGTCACATTGGCCGGCGTATGGGTGCGATCCAGGGTGGCCAGGACGCTTGGCACCGCTGACTGCATGCCGAAAGACACGCGGTTGATGCCGCCCCTGAGCAGTTGCTCCAGGTATGCCCGATCCACGGTGTCAGGGTTGGCCTCGGTGGTAATCTCGGCCTCGGAGGAAAGCCCCCAGAGGTCGGCTACGGCCTCGACCATGCGCACCAGATCCTGGGCCGGCAGAATGGTCGGGGTACCTCCACCGAAGAAGATGGTGGACACGGGCGGCTCTATCAGCCCCCTAGAGGTCTGCCAGTCGCGGACCATACGCATCTCCTGGATGGCCAGGTCGGCGTAATGCTCACGGCTGGCGCCCCCGCCCAGGTCACGGGCCGTATAGGTGTTGAAGTCGCAGTAGCCGCAGCGGCGCATGCAGAAGGGCACATGGATGTAGACCTGGTAGGATCCCACCCGTTCAGCCCTCCTTCTTAGCGGCGGCCCGGATTTTGTCCTTGGTGTCCCGATCCTGGGCCTGGCCCGTGCTCAGGGCGGCGATGAAGGCCTCTTGGGGCACCTCGACATGTCCCAGCATCTTCATGCGCTTCTTGCCGGCCTTCTGCTTCTCCAGCAGCTTGCGCTTGCGGGTGATGTCGCCCCCATAGCACTTTGCCAGCACATCCTTGCGCAAGGCGCTGATGGTCTCCCGGGCGATGATCCGGGACCCTATGGCCGCCTGTATGGGTATCTCGAACTGCTGGCGGGGAATCAGCTTGCGCAGCTTCTTGGTCATCATCACCCCGTATGCGTAGGCCTTGTCCTTGTGGACGATGGCCGAGAAGGCGTCGATCTTCTCCCCTTGAATGAGGATGTCCACCTTGACCAGGTCGGCGGACTGGGTGCCGTCCGGCTGGTAGTCCAGGCTGGCGTAGCCCTTGGTCCGACTCTTCAGCTGGTCGAAGAAGTCGAAGACGATTTCGGCCAGGGGCATCCGGTAGTGCATCTCAACGCGCTCGGGGCTCAGGTACTCCATGGTTCCCATCTGCCCGCGGTGGTCCTGGCAGAGCTCCATGACCGGTCCGATGAACTCCTTGGGGGTGATGATGTCGGCGCTGACCACAGGCTCCAGAATCTGGCGAACCTTGCCATCGGGGAACTCGCTGGGGTTGGTCACCGTGTGCTCGCTGCCGTCCTCCATGGTCACCTGGTAGGTGACGTTGGGGGCCGTGGCGATCAGGTCCATGCCGAACTCCCTGCTCAGGCGCTCGGTGACGATCTCCATGTGCAGCAACCCCAGGAAGCCACAGCGGAAGCCGAAGCCCAGGGCCACCGACGTCTCTGGCTCGTAGACCAGGGCGGCATCGTTGAGCTTGAGCTTGTCCAGGGCGTCTCGCAGCTCGGGGAACCGGGCGTTGTCGATGGGGAAGAGCCCGGAATAGACCATGGGCTGGGGGTCCTGATAGCCGGGCAGAGGCTCCTTGGCAGGGTTGGCCTCGGTGGTGACCGTGTCACCCACCTTGGACTGGCTGACGTCCTTGACGCCGGTGATCACGTAGCCGACCTCCCCGGCACCCAGGGCCTTGGTGGGGGTCATGTCTGGACTGATCACGCCCAGCTCGATGGGGTCGTGCACGGTCGCCCGGCCCATCATGCGGATCTTCTGGCGCTCCTTGAGCTCGCCGTCCACCATCCTGATATAGGTGACGATTCCCCGGTAGGAGTCATAGACCGAGTCGAAAATCAGGGCCCGTGCCGGGGCCTTGGGATCCCCCTTGGGGGCCGGTATCCGGTCCACGATACGGTCCAGCAGCTCACGGATACCTTCGCCGGTCTTGCCCGATACCCGCAACACATCGTCTGTGGAGCAGCCGATCAGGTTGGCTATCTCCTCGGCGTGCTTGTCCGGCTCGGCCGAGGGTAGGTCGATCTTGTTGAGGACAGGGATAATGGTCAGATCATCCTCCAGGGCCATATACAGATTGGAGAGGGTCTGCGCCTCAATGCCCTGGGTGGCGTCCACCAGCAGTACCGCGCCCTCGCAGGCTTCCAGAGCCCGGGAGACCTCGTAGGTAAAGTCCACATGACCGGGGGTGTCAATCATTCCCAGGGTGTATTCGATGCCGTCCTTGACCCAGGGCAGGCGAACGGCCTGGGATTTGATGGTGATCCCGCGCTCCTGCTCGATGTCCATCCTGTCTAGGAACCGATCGTGCATCTCGCGCTTGGGCACGATTCCGCTCAGCTGCAGAATCCGGTCGGCCACCGTGGATTTTCCGTGATCGATGTGGGCGATGATGCAGAAGTTGCGGATCAGCGATTGGTCGGTGAATCCTGGTTGGTTCTTGGCTTCCTGCACCGGTCT
>NZ_JBVPQK010000145.1:0-6281 GCF_058197115.1 Bifidobacterium sp. POST2/T3 (B1) | reverse complement strand
ACCTTGGCGCCGGGAAGGTGGCCACCCTCCCCCGGCTTGGCTCCCTGGGCCAGCTTGATCTGCAGGTCGGTGGCCGAGACCAGGTAGTCGCTGGTCACCCCGAACCGTGCCGAGGCCACCTGCTTGATGCGGCTGGTCCGGGCCGGGTCTGCAATCCGGTCCGGGGATTCACCGCCCTCGCCCGAGTTGGACCTGGCCCCCAGCCGATTCATGGCCAGGGCCATGGTCTCATGGGCCTCCTGGGAGATGGACCCGTAGCTCATGGCGCCGGTGGAGAAGCGGGTGACGATGGACTCGGCGGGCTCAACCTGATCCAGCGGTATGGGTGCCCTGTCGGAGTGCAGCTCCATGAGGCCGCGCAGGGTCATACCGCGCTTGGCCGCCGCGTTCACATGGTCGGTGTAGGCCCTGAAGAGTCCATAATCCCCGCGCTTGGTGGACTGCTGGAGCAGGAAGATGGACTCCGGGTCGTTCAGGTGGTCCTCTCCGGTGCGACGCCAGTGGTAGTTGCCGCCTGTCTCCAGGTCATGTCCGGATCCGGCCGTCCACTCAATGGGGTAGGCCACCCGATGGCGCTGGGCCACCTCGGCGGCGATCTCGTCCAGGCCTATGCCGCCCACCAGGGAGGTAGTGCCCGTGAACCAGCGGTCGATGACCTCCTGGCTCAGTCCAACGGCCTCGAAGAGCTGGGAGCCGCGGTAGGACATGATGGTGCTCACGCCCATCTTGCTCATGATTTTGAGGACCCCGGTGCTCAGAGCCCGGACCAGGTTGTTTGAGGCCTTTTTGGCATCCACGTGCAGATCCCCGCTGTTGGCCAGATTCTCTACTGACTCCAAAGCCAGGTAGGGGTTGACGCAGGCTGCGCCGTAGGCGATCAGCAGGGCCACATGGTGGACCTCACGAACATCGCCGGCCTCCACAGCCAGGGAGACCTGGGTGCGGGTGTGCTGACGGAGCAGATGGTGCTGTACGGCCCCGGTCAGCAGCAGGGAGGGAATGGGTCCCCAGATGTGGTTGGAATCGCGGTCGGAGAGGACAAGCACATTGCAGCCCTCCTTGATGGCCTGATCCACCTCCCTTTCGATGGCCTCCAGACGCTCCTCAAGGGCCTTGCCACCTCCAGCCACCTGATAAAGGCCGCGGATCAGACGGGGGCGGAAACGGCCTTCCAGGACCGGCGCCCGGTCCAGTCGCTTGATCTGCGCCATCTGGACGGAGTCCACCACAGGCAGGTCGATGTGGATCTTCCAGGCGTGCTCGGGGGTGTCCTCCAGCAGGTTGGGCTCGGGGCCGATGGCCGAGGCGATGCTGGTGACCAGCTCCTCGCGCTCCCAGTCCAGGGGCGGGTTGGTGACCTGGGCGAACTTCTGGGTGAAGTAGTCGAAGAGCATGCGGGACCGGCGTGAGAGCACGGCAATGGGCGCGTCATTGCCCATGGACCCGATGGGCTCCTTGCCGGTTTCGGCCATGGGCCCCAGCAACATGGTCAGGTCCTCCCGGGTGTAGCCGAAGGCCTGCTGTCTGCGGTGGACCGAGATGCGCGAGTAATTGACATGCTCGCGCTCGGGCAGGTCGTCCAGGCGGACGGTTCGTTCGGCGACCCACTTCCTGTAGGGGTGCAGCCCGGCCAGCTGGCGCTTGATCTCGCTGTCGGGCACTATCCGGCCCTCTTTGGTATCGGCCAGGAACATGCGTCCCGGCTCCAGCCTGCCCTTGGCGACGATGGACTCCTGGGGCGTATCCTCCAGGACGCCGGCCTCCGAGGCCAGGACCAGGTGGCCGTCCTCGGTCAGCTGCCAGCGACCCGGGCGCAGGCCGTTGCGGTCCAGCTGGGCGCCCACCAGGGTCCCGTCGGTGAAGACGATGGCGGCCGGGCCGTCCCAGGGCTCGATCAGGGCGTCGTTGTACTGGTAGAAGGCCTTCAGGTCCGGGTCCATGTCCGGATCCTGCTGCCAGGCCGGAGGCATCATCATGGAGACGGCGTGGGGCAGGGACCGCCCGGCCAGGTGGAGCAGCTCCAGGGTCTCGTCGAAGGTGCCCGAGTCCGAGGCTCCGGGGGTGTTGACCGGCAGCAGTGGGGCCATGTCGCCCAGCAGCTCCGAACTCAGCTTTCCCTCGCGGGCCGACATCCAGTTGCGGTTGCCCTGGATGGTGTTGATCTCCCCGTTGTGGGCGATCATCCGGAAGGGCTGGGCCAGGGGCCAGGAGGGGAAGGTGTTGGTGGAAAAGCGGGAGTGGACGATGGCCAGGCGGGCCTTCATGGCCGGATCGCTCAGGTCGGGGAAGAAGCCCTGCAGCTGCTTGGTGGTCAGCATGCCCTTGTAGGTGACGGTCCTGCAGGACAGGGAGGCGAAGTAGACGCCCAGCTCGTGCTCGGCCCGCTTGCGGACCCGGTAGCCCAGCCGCTCCAGTTCCAGCCCTCCACGGCCTTGAGACCCGGCGTCGCACATGATGGGCATCAGGAAGCGGGGCATGGAGGCTAGAGCCTGCAGACCCAGTCCGTCAGGATCGGTGGGCACTGACCGCCAGGCCAGGACGCGCAGCCCTTCCTGGCCGGCAATGGAGGCGATGGCCTCCTCCTGGCTGGCAGCCTGCGCCGGGTCCCTGTCCAGGAAGGCCATGCCCGCCAGATAGTGGCCGGCTTCAGGAAGATCCCGGTGGACACGGGTGCGCATGAACCCGTCGGGCATGGAGAGCATGATGCCGGCCCCATCGCCGGTGTTGGGCTCGGCTCCCACGGCCCCTCGGTGGTCCAGGTTGACCAGGACGCGGATGCCCTGCTCGACGATCAGTCTTTCGTCCCGTCGGTTGAGGGTGGCCACCATGCCGAAACCGCAGGCATCGTGTTCCGTATCAGGGTCATAGAGCCCTTGCGAGCCGTGAACGTGCAAATCGAGAGGGGCCGTGAATGACACCGCAATCACCTCATTCGTGGACGGGGGCGGGGCCGGCATGCTCCACCCTTGAGGAGCCTTGTCAATGGTGAATCAACAGGATAATGCATCCACAGGTGACATCCGTGTAACGTTCCGCAGTTCCGCAGTGTCTAACGAATTCCTACCGCATCCAGGACCTGATCGATGACCAGATCGTTGAGCAGACGGCCCCGGCGGGTCACCTGAATTCTGTCACGCAAGGGCAGCAGGAGACCCTGATCGACCAGATCCCTAAGGATCTTCGGGTCGGCCGGACGACCCGCTTGCCTGGTCAGCCGATCCAGTCCCAGGCCTTCCGGCAGGCGCAGGGCCAGCATGACCGTCTCCTCCAGGTCCTGTCTGAAGCCCAGAAGCTCGGCATCCTGCCAGGGCACGTGTCCGGCATCCATGGCGGCGGCCCAGTCCCTGGGGTGGGCGATGTCCCAGGAGCGGATGGCCCGGGCACGCCGCTCCCCCAGGCCGGGCTCCGGCGACAGCCACCAGCGTGCCCCGGGATCGGCATCCTGCACCGCTGATGTTCCTGTGGCCCTGAAACCGGGCGAGACGGACGGCATGGGCTCCTGTTCCCGAGCTGCATCCACCGGCGCCATGCCTGTGTCCTGGCCTTCCAGGCCCCGATAGTGGGAGTGGGCGCCGGGCCCGATGCCGGCCCAGTCCACGTTGTGCCAGTAGCCCAGGTTGTGGCGGCTCTCCTGGCCGGGACGGGCCCAGTTGGAGATCTCGTACCAGTTAAGCCCTGCCTGGGAGAGCATGTCGTCGGCCATCTCGTATTTGGCCGCCTCGTCATCGTCATCGGGGGCGGGCAGTTGGCCCCGGCGTACGGCACGGCCCATCTTGGTGGTCGGTTCCAGGGTCAGGGCATAGGCGGAGACATGGTCCACGCCCAGGTCCAGGGCCGCCTGCAGGCTGGTCCGCCAATCCTCGAGCCGCTCCCCCGGAGTCCCGTAGATCAGGTCCACACTGGCCCTGAGTCCCAGATCCTGAGCAGCGGCCACATCAGTGGTCACATTGGCAGGGGTGTGGGTACGGTCCAGGGTGGCCAGGACGCTGGGCACCGCTGACTGCATGCCGAAGGAGACGCGGTTGATGCCGCCCCGGAGCAGCTGCTCCAGATAGGTCCGATCCACGGTGTCAGGGTTGGCCTCGGTGGTGATCTCAGCCCCGGGGGACAGCCCCCAGAGGTCGGCCACGGCCTCGACCATGCGGACCAGATCCTGGGCAGGCAGGATGGTCGGCGTGCCTCCGCCGAAGAAGATGGTGGACACGGGCGGCTCTATCAGGCCGCGGGAGGTCTGCCAGTCGCGGACCATGCGCATCTCCTGGATGGCCAGGTCGGCGTAGTGCTCCCGGCTGGCGCCCCCGCCCAGGTCGCGGGCCGTGTAGGTGTTGAAGTCGCAGTAGCCACAGCGGCGCATGCAGAAGGGCACATGGATGTACACCTGGTAGGAGCTCACCCGTTCAGCCCTCCTTCTTGGCGGCGGCCCGGATCTTGTCCTTGGTGTCCCGGTCCTGGGCCTGGCCTGTACTCAGGGCGGCGATGAAAGCCTCCTGAGGTACCTCGACATGTCCCAGCATCTTCATGCGCTTCTTGCCCGCCTTCTGCTTCTCCAGCAGCTTGCGCTTGCGGGTGATGTCGCCTCCGTAGCACTTGGCCAGCACGTCCTTGCGCAGGGCACTGATGGTCTCCCGGGCGATGATTCGCGACCCTATTGCCGCCTGGATGGGGATCTCGAACTGCTGGCGCGGAATCAGCTTGCGCAGCTTCTTGGTCATCATCACCCCGTAGGCGTAGGCCTTGTCCTTGTGGACGATGGCCGAGAAGGCGTCGATCTTCTCCCCCTGGATGAGGATGTCCACCTTGACCAGGTCAGCGGACTGGGTGCCGTCGGGCTGGTAGTCCAGGCTGGCGTATCCCTTGGTCCGGCTCTTCAGCTGGTCGAAGAAGTCGAAGACGATCTCGGCCAGGGGTATCCGGTAGTGCATCTCTACGCGCTCGGGACTCAGGTACTCCATGGTCCCCATCTGCCCACGATGGTCCTGGCAGAGCTCCATGACCGGTCCGATGAACTCCTTGGGGGTGATGATGTCGGCGCTGACCACCGGCTCCAGAATCCGGCGAACCTTGCCGTCGGGGAATTCGCTGGGGTTGGTCACCGTGTGCTCGCTGCCGTCCTCCATGGTGACCTGATAGGTGACGTTGGGGGCTGTGGCGATCAGGTCCATGCCGAACTCCCTGCTCAGGCGCTCGGTGACGATCTCCATGTGCAGCAGCCCCAGGAAGCCGCAGCGGAAACCGAAGCCCAGGGCCACCGAGGTCTCCGGTTCGTAGACCAGGGCCGCATCGTTGAGCTTGAGCTTGTCCAGGGCGTCGCGCAACTCGGGGAACTGGGCGTTGTCGATGGGGAAGAGCCCGGAATAGACCATGGGCTGGGGGTCCTGATAGCCGGGCAGGGGCTCCTTGGCCGGGTTGGCCTCGGTGGTGACCGTGTCGCCCACCTTGGACTGACTGACGTCCTTGACGCCGGTGATTATATAGCCGACCTCCCCGGCACCCAGGGCCTTGGTGGGGGTCATGTCCGGGCTGATCACGCCCAGCTCGATGGGGTCATGCACGGTCCCCCGGCCCATCATGCGGATCTTCTGGCGCTCCTTGAGCTCGCCGTCCACCATCCTGATATAGGTGACGATTCCCCGGTAGGAGTCGTAGACCGAGTCGAAGATCAGGGCCCGGGCCGGAGCTTTGGGGTCCCCTTTGGGGGCCGGCACCTGGTCCACGATGCGGTCCACCAGTTCGCGGATACCTTCGCCGGTCTTGCCCGATACCCGCAGCACCTCGTCCGTGGAGCAGCCGATCAGGTTGGCTATCTCCTCGGCATGCTTGTCAGGCTCGGCCGAGGGCAGGTCGATCTTGTTGAGGACGGGGATGATGGTCAGGTCATCCTCCAGGGCCATATAGAGGTTGGAGAGGGTCTGCGCCTCGATGCCCTGGGTGGCATCCACCAGCAGGACAGCGCCCTCGCAGGCCTCCAGGGCCCGGGAGACCTCGTAGGTGAAGTCCACGTGGCCGGGGGTGTCAATCATGCCCAGGGTGTATTCGACTCCGTCCTTGACCCAGGGTAGGCGAACGGCCTGTGACTTGATGGTGATGCCACGCTCCTGCTCGATGTCCATCCTGTCCAGGAACCGGTCGTGCATCTCGCGCTTGGGCACGATCCCGCTCAGCTGCAGGATCCGGTCGGCCACCGTGGATTTGCCGTGATCGATATGGGCGATGATGCAGAAGTTGCGGATCAGCGATTGGTCGGTGAATCCTGGTTGGTTCTTGGCTTCCTGCACCGGTCT
>NZ_JBVPQK010000144.1:0-6348 GCF_058197115.1 Bifidobacterium sp. POST2/T3 (B1) | reverse complement strand
GCCTGGGGATTCAACAACTACGGCCAGCTCGGCAACGGAAATACCAGCAACCGAAATACACCAGTCATAGTGAAGAAGCCTGCAGGCGTGTCGACGGACTTCACCTACGTGCAGGTCAGCGCCGGAACCGATCATTCACTGGCCGTGGGCAGCGACGGATACGCCTACGCCTGGGGAAACAACAACAACGGCCAGCTCGGCAACAACACAACAAGCTTTTCGTCCGTCCCCGTGCGCGTATGCGATCCTTCCACAGGATCCAACGTTGATACGGGGCTGAAAGCCATACAGGTGAGCGCCGGAAGGTTGTTTTCGCTGGCAATCGACCAAGATGGGAACACATGGGCATGGGGAAACAACGACAACGGCCAGCTCGGCAACGGAAATACCAGGGGCACTAACACCCCTCAGTCAGTTCTGCTCGATCCCAAGCATGCGAGCACGGTGCTCAAAACTGTCCAAGTCAGCGCCGGGGATTTCCATTCGCTGGCAATCGACCAAGACGGGAACACATGGGCATGGGGACGCAACGACTATGGCCAACTCGGCAACGGAAAAACCAGCGGCACTAACGCGAATCCTACTCCCAGCTCGGTGCTGCTCGATCCCAAGCATGCGAGCACGGTGCTCAAAGCTGTCCAAGTCAGCGCCGGAGGCTCTCTTTCGTTGGCAATCGACCAAGACGGGAACACATGGGCATGGGGGCACAACGACTATGGCCAACTCGGCAACGGCAGCACAAGCAGCCTAAGGAATCCTGTCCCCAGTTCGGTGCTTCTCAACCCAAAGGATACAAGTACAGTGCTGAAGGCTGTGCAAGTGAGCGCCGGATGGGCTCATTCGCTGGCTGTCGACACGGATGGAAACGCCTGGGCGTGGGGACAAAACAACTATGGGAAGCTCGGCAACAACACCACGAGCGATCAACATTCCCCCGTGAAGGTGTTCGCTTCCGATCAATCTACAAGCAAGGCCGGCCCCTGGCTGAGCACAGCGCAAATTAGCGCCGGAGGGAATCATTCGCTGGCAATCGGCAAAGACGGTAACACAAGTGCATGGGGGTTCAACCGCTACGGTCAGCTTGGCAACGGCACCACCAGTGGCAACGACGCGAATCGTGTTCCGGTGCCGGTGACGTTCGACCTATCTCCAGTAATCACCGGTGTCAGCTTCGACGGCAAAGCCATCAAGGATATATCTAAAAGCCAGGACGATGGCAGCGTCACCGTGACCACGCCCCCTCATGAACCGGGCGAGGTCACGGTCAGCGTGGACTACACGCTGGGCGGCACAGGAAGCACCCTGACCTACGACTCCCTCAGATACACGTACACACCCTTGGGCGTGTTGCCTAGAGCCGGCGGTGAAGGCGTCCTGCTCGTCCTCGCCACCGGCATGACCAGCATGGGCGGGGTGCTGGCCTCCCGCCGCCATCTGAGAGAACAGAGACAGCTGCTACACACTTTGCACGAGTAAGAAAGGCCGGAACGGATTAATCCCCCCGCCCCGGCTTACATGGGGCGCACGGAGGAATGTCATACAAGGCTCAACCCCAAGTGAGCCGACACACCTCCCGCGCCCCCCACCACACTATTGTCAATTACTGCTGACAAAAAATTGAAGGCGGTTATGCGCTCCCCGCTTCTACACTGCAGATAGCGAAACGCGGGCAGGCAGGCCGATGGCACATGAGCACAAGTCAGCCCAGCCACTGTCCATACTCACATCCCAGATAATTGCTGTAAGCAGCCGCCCTCCTCAGCCGAGAGGATCATTGCAGCCGGGCGGCTGACTCTGGCTTATGTGCGCTGTTTGTGTGCTGGGTGGTTGGGCGAAAACAGGGGTGTCGTGGACCGGCTGGCTTTTCATTACTGGTTCCTGCGATGGGATGCAGGGCTGGCGGAGGCAGGAAATACGGCTTTCCGACAGTAATGACGTTAAGATATGGCAAGGCAGGCGGTGTTTATACCGCTTGATGTTGGTTGGGGGGTTGGTTTCATGCGTCTGGTTTCCCGTCTGCGTCGCGCGTTGGCGATGACGGCCGTCCTGTTGGGCCTGCTGGCAGGCCTGGGCGTCGCATCCGCCCAAGCGGACGCTCCTGCACCCGCCGGATCAGGCCCCCACGTAGCTGAACAAACCCCCGCCATTCCCCCCAACAGCGCAACCAATACTCCCCTGCCCTCACCTCCGGAAACCGCCTCGCCGTTAAGCTCGGCAACGCCAAATCCGGACATCCCGTCATCGCCGACGGGCACATCAGAAAACACAGACTCCGCTTCAGACAAGCCATCCGAGCAGACGGATGACCAGGCCTCGCATACGGTGCGCTTCGACCCGGCCGACGGCAGCAGGCCAACCCAGGCGAGCGTGAAGACCGGGACTCTCGCCGCCCCTCCGGAACACAATCCTCAGCGTGATGGCTTCCGGTTCGACGGGTGGATGCTTGACGGCCAGCCCTATGACTTCCAGGCCCCCATCCTCCAGGACACGACCCTGAAAGCCCAGTGGTCGAAAACCACGGACTGGATGCTGAGCCCGGACCACGGGCCCGCCACCGGCACCCGCCTGACCATCAACCCGCCCGACAAGCAAGAACCACGTTTCAGCAGCATCCACGCCGCAGGCGAACAGGCCGTCGGCCTGACCGGCGACGGCCGCATCTACACTTGGTCGCAAGAGGGCACACCCAAACAGGTGCCCTCCCCCGCCCAGGCTGCCGAAGGGTTCCATTACCTGCAGGCCGCAGCCGGCAGCCGGTGGCAGGCCGCCCTCGGCTCCGACCAGCAGGTCTACACCTGGACCAGCCAACAGGCCACGCCCACCATCCTCAACACTGACCGGAACACCGGGTTCACCAGCATCAGCACGGACAATGACCTGCTCCTGGCGGTGGACCGGCAGGGACAGGTCCACGCCTACCAGGCCAGCCAGGCCGGCAGCCAGGACCAGACCCCGGAATTCACCCAGAAGGCCACGGCCAGCCTGCCCGGGCAGGCGCAGGCCGTGACCGCCGCCGCCTCCGACAAGCGGATCCTCATCCTGGACGCGGACGGGCAAGCCTGGACCTGGGAGACGAGCAACACCGGAAAAACCGAGCCAGTACGCATTAAAACAAAATTCGAAATTCGCATCATCCAAGCCCAAGCCCTCAGCCAAGGGTTCCTCTTCCTGGACGCGGACAGGCAGGCCTGGTACCTGTCAGACGGCACGACCGCCATGACCCAGGTCAGCATGCCGGGCGGCGTGCAGGCCAGCAGGATCGCCGGCGACAAGGACCAGGCCATCATCACCGGCAGGGACGGCCAAGTCTGGGCCTGGAAGCCCGGCAGCAAACCCGTCCGGGCGGACAACAGGAGCCAGCCCTACATGCAGGCCGTCGAAGCCGACGGCAGGATCACCGCCACCAGCAGACAAGGCAGCCTATACCAGTGGAGCCTGGACGCTCAAGGCAAGCCCGGCAAGCCATCCAGGCTCGTCTCCAGCACCGCGTCCACACTGGAAACAGCCAGCCTGGACGGCCAGACGCTCACACTCACCAGGACCGGCGACGCCTGGCAGACAGACATGCCCGCCCGCAAACCCGGACCAGCCGCCATCACCATCACCGGCAGACAAGACAGCCAGCCCTTCACCAGAAGCCTCAAGTACACGGTCGACCAGCCCCTGACCAGGAACGCCGAACGAAGCTCTGCACTGACAATCCACTTCGACGCAGGAGAGGGAAACCCCAAACCCGCAGACCAGAATGTCTCCACCCCGTACGGCAGGGCCAAACGACCCTCCCCCGACCCGACACGCCAAGGCTACCAGTTCGACGGATGGTTCATCGGGCAGGTCGCCTACGACTTCAGCAGACCCGTCACCCAGAACCTCACCCTCACCGCCAAATGGACAAGCACAAGCGCCAGCAAGACGTGGAGTATCAATCCCGACAAAGGCAGCCGGACAGGAGGGCAACAGACCACCATCACACCGCCAGCGACTACCAACGGCATCAAATTCAACCAGATTGCCGGGTCAACAGACTATAGTTATGGTTTTTCCTTGGCGGTGGGTAGCGATGGGAACGCCTACGCCTGGGGAAACAACACGTATGGCCAGCTTGGCGACGGGACGACCGTCAACCCCCGGACTACGCCGGTCATAGTGAAGAAGCCTACAGGCACGTTGTCGGCTTTCACCTACGTGCAAGTCAGCGCCGGCGGCTCTCATTCACTGGCCCTCGGCAGCGACGGATACGCCTACGCCTGGGGAAACAATGGCGTTGGCCAACTCGGCAACAACACCACCAGCGGCGACAATGCGAATTCTGTTCCCGTGCGCGTACGCGACCCCAACAGCCCCACTGACACAGGCAAAGGACTGAAAGCCATACAGGTCAGCGCTGGAAGCAATCATTCTCTGGCACTAGGTAGCGATGGGAACGCCTACGCCTGGGGAAACAACGCGTATGGCCAGCTCGGCAACGGGACGACCGGCAACCCCCGGACTACGCCGGTCATGGTGAAGAAGCCTACAGGCACGCCGTCGGCTTTCACCTACGTGCAGGTCAGCGCCGGGAACAATTATTCGCTGGCCCTAGGCAGCGACGGATACGCCTACGCCTGGGGAAACAACCCATATGGCCAGCTCGGCAACAACACCAGCAGTGGGTTTTCCTCTGTCCCCGTACGCGTATGCAATCCCTCGACAAGATCCAACGTTAATACGGGGCTGAAAGCCATCCAGATCAGCGCCGGATTTTATCATTCAATGGCCGTGGGCAGCGACGGATACGCCTACGCCTGGGGAAACAACCCGAATGGCCAGCTCGGCAACAACACCAGAACATCTTCCACTGTCCCCGTGCGCGTACGTGACTCTGGCAACCCCTCCGATGCAAGCACAGGGCTGAAAGCCATTCAGATTAGCGCCGGAGGATGGCATTCACTGGCTATCGACACGGATGGGAACACATTGGCGTGGGGAGCCAACTGGTATGGTGGGCTCGGTAACAACGATTCGGGAGATCGGCTTACCCCTGTAAAGGTGTTCGCTTCCGAGCAGTCTACAAATGCAGTCGGCCCCTGGCTGAACGCTGCGCGAGTGAGCGCCGGATACTATAATTCGCTGGCGATCGACAAAAACGGGAACACCAAAGCATGGGGATGGAACGAATACGGCCACCTCGGTGACGGCACTACCGACGACTCTAAGGTCCCTGTGGCGGTGGCGTTCAATTTGCAGCCGGTGATCACCGGCGTCAAATTCGACCGCGATGCCGCAAAAGGCCTGACGCGCGGCGATGGCAACAGCGTTACCGTGACCACGCCCGCGCACCTACCTGGCACGGTCACGGTCAGCGTCGACTACACGCTGGGCGGCGCAGGAAGCACCCTGACCTACAACAACCTCCAATACACGTACATGCCTGTAGCGCCTCCAGGCGTGCTCCCCCGGGCTGGAGGGGAAGGCATCCTGCTCGCCCTGACCACCGGGATGACCGGCATGGGCGGGGTGCTGGCATCCCGCCGCCACCGCAGAGAACAACTACAGCTGCTACACGCTTCACACGAGTAAGACAGGCCGGGAACGGATCACCCCCCGGCCAGAACAGGGAGCAGGGAGGCCAGCGTCAATAAAGGCTCAAACCCCAAGTGAGCCGACACTCCTCCCGCGCTCCCACCACACATATCAGTCGACCGCCCAAGCGCAGCACAGGAAGCAACTCCTCTTTACACGCTCGGACGGTCGCCTACAACTGTTCTACTGCTGGTCTGCAGTCGTGGCGTAGATGGTCTTCTTGCAGATCAAATACACAACCAGGCCCAGCATGGACACAGCGGCCCCGATCAGCAGCAGGTTGCTGTAATTGGCAGCCGGACCAGTGGCGCCCATGATGCTGAAGCCCTCCAGGCTGGGTTTGCCCATCAGACCGCCGATGATGGCGATGCCGATGGAGCCGGTCACGTTCATAACCAGATCGTTCATGCCCACACCGCGGCCCGACTGGTCCTGAGGCAGGGTGTCAAGTACGGTGGAGACGATGGGCGAATACATCAGTCCGACCCCGGCATAGTAGACGCAGGCAGTCAGCGTCAGGGCCAGCAGGCCGGAGTTGACCACCAGTGCGGACCCTGCGAAGCCCAGAATCATCAGGCAAGCGGCGATGATGATGGCGGGCTTGCGGCCGATCCTGTCCACGATGGCGCCCGAGGTGGTGCCCAGCACAGCGGCCACCAGGAAGGCCCAGACCACATGCAGTGAGACCGTGGTGGTCGACACCTTGTAAACGTCACGCCCGATGGCGTTGAAGATGGGCGACATGCAGTAGTTCATGAAGTAGAAGATCAGGATCAGCCCGATGCC
>NZ_JBVPQK010000143.1:0-6349 GCF_058197115.1 Bifidobacterium sp. POST2/T3 (B1) | reverse complement strand
CCCATGGCGATCTCCATGAGCAGGCAGGTCATGAAATAGCTGCAGTAGGGGCTGGGATCCGGGTAGGTGCGCTGGTAGATGTCAAGCAGCTGGTTGAACATGACGGTCAACCGATTGTTGTCTGCCAGACGAAAATCCAGGGGCAGCACCACGCGTGCCGCGCCCTGGTCATTTCTATCCCTCTGTTCGTCAGGCAGGCCTTGAACTCTTTGCCAGTCAGGCAAGGTGAAGTGGGCCCAGTAGAAGGTCAGAGGTTCCTGTCCCAGCCGTCGACTGCCCTCATGAGGGGTGCCGGGCGGGATCAGCAGCAGGCCGCCTGCTTTCAGATCATGATGCCGTCCGGACACGGTCAGCGGGAGGAGGCCCTCTTCAACCAGAATCAGCTCAAAGCTGTCAACGGTGCGGCGCTCGTGGATCCATCCGGGGGTGCCGATGAAGCGCCCTGCGGATTTGAAGACCGCCGCATCGTTGGGGAAACTGGTGATGATCGCCTGATCCGTGCTGACCGTCCTCCCTGTAGCTGAAACCTTGGCCTTAGGACACGGTCAGTGGCTGGCCACTTCGACGTAGGCATGATATGGCTGGTTTTCGTCAATGGTCCAGAGGGGGACGAATTCCAGGCCGCTGTCCCGGTGACGGAAGACCAGCTTCTCGCCCTGGCGCTCGAAGGCGGACCCAAGATCCTTCCGGTCGATGTCAAGGCTCTGCATATCAGTGCTGGGGCTCAAGGCGGCAAGCACGTAGGGCCCCCAGGCCACGGCGGCCAGGGAAGGCCGGTCCGGGGTGCCGATCAGCCGGATAGTCGGATCGAATGTCAGCGTAATGGTGGTTCCTGACCAGGAATTCAGACCGCAGGCGCTCGCATCAAGGACCGCCACAGCCGGGTCGGTGCCCATGAGAGACTGGGACACCGGGGTTCCGTCGATGTCGATGTGGACCCTGCCGCGGGTCCAGGCGGGAATGCGTAGGGCCAGGCGCGGTCTGTTCAGGGCTTCTATGGTGATGGTTATCTTCTCGGGGTGGCGGTCGTCCACGCCCACGCTCAGCGCCATCTTCTGGTCGATGTCGTTCAGGCTGCAGGGCAAATACTGCTCGATCCACAGGGTCTTCTCATCTGTGTAGAAGGCTCCATCGGCGTAGTAGAAGTGCGATTCCAGGCCGGTGCCGTGGCAGCAGCTGTTCTCCTCATCGAATTCCTTGTGGCCGCCCGGCTGAGTGGGGAAGAAGTAGAGACTGCCGCCCTGGGGTACATGGTCGGTGCTGGCGGCGATGTGGTTGAGTGTGGTCAGCTCGGTGTAGTCTGCATACTCCTGATCGGGGTCGAAGGAGAACAGGAGCGCCGACAGCTTGAGCAGGTTATAGGAGGCGCAGGACTCAGCGGTGTTGTCCTTGAGCAGGGCGCCGATCACGTCGGGCTGTTGGAACATTTCGCCCTGACCGGTGCCGCCCATGGCGTAGATGTGATGGCCCATGACCGACTTGAGGAAGAACTCGGCCTGCTGCAAGTAGTAGGGCAGCCCGGTCTGGCGAAAGAGCTCCACCGAACCGATGACCTGGGGGATGTGCTGGTTGCCATGCAGCCCGCCCAGGGCATCCACCTTCTGGCGCATGGGGACCATGAGACGGTCGTTGTCGAAGAGGCGAGCGGCCTCCAGGTGCTCCTTACGTCCGGTGATGGCGTACAGGTGGGCCAGGGACTCGTTCATGCCTCCGAACTCGCCAGCGATATACATGCTCCACATATTCTGCAACTGCTCATGGGGGAGTCGGTGGACGCGGTCATAGACCCAGTCGCCCAGGTCCGAGGCCACGCGCAGAGCCGTTTCATTGCCGGCGAAGTGGTAGGCGTCGATCAGCCCAGCCAGAATCTTGTGCAGGGTGTAGTAGGGCGCCCAGATAGTGGGGTAGGGCGCGTACTGCTCCAGCTTGTCGAACTGGCTCTCGTCGTAGGCCGACAGGAAGCCCGGCTTGGTGGCTCCGCTCTTTGCAAAGGCGGCCTGGACCTCGGCCAGCCCGTCGACCAGATAGGTCAGTTTGGTCCGAATGTCCTCGTCGCCGGTAGCGGCATACCCCAAGGCGTATGCGGACAGGACGTGGCCGGTGGTGTGGCCGCGCAAGTTGGAGTCCGGAGCGTCCCAGCCGATCATAGGCTTGGCTCCCTTGGTGTCCAGGTGGGCGGCCCGGCGGAACTCCACCAAGAGCTGATCGTCGTCCAGAGTTTTCAGGAAGGCTATCCGCCGACGCTGGTTGCCTGCAAGCATTCCATCACCGTTGAGCCGCACCCGGGAGATGGGCACGCGGCGGACCTTAGGGCTGGAATCCACTGGCTGTTCGGGGTCTTCGTCAATCACCTGAACCTTGCACTGCACACGGATATCGCTGCCGTCGATGGATCCTTGGAAGTCATGTTCGCCGGTCTGTTCATCCCTCTGCTCAACACCTTCGTCCCAGTTGACCCGCTGGGAGACCTTCTGGCCGTCCTTGGTCAGCACGGCCGTGAACATGGGCAAATAGTAGGTGATGCCCTTGCGCGCCTTGATCTCGATGGGGTAGACCTTGCGTACTTCAATCTTGTTGGGCATCTGCAACACGGTCACATCGAAGCTGCGCTGGGCCTCGCCGCCGCCCTTGGTGACGGTCGCGGTCAGGGTTACGTTCCGGTCGCCTAGGCCGTATTCGGGCTGATTGACCTTGCCTTGAGGGTTCACCCATCGATCGTCGCTGCTGGTCCACTCGATGGTGGTTCCCTCCACCCCTTCGGTCGGCAGTTTCAGGTCGAAGTCCACGGTGCCCGTGTTGCCGATGTAGATCTGACGGGCCGCCTCATCGACGCAGTCCTGATCAGTGTGCATGGATGATGTCATGATGAATTACCTACTTCCTCCGTTGACAGGCGGATTTTGTCGGTCATGCTTTCCGTCGGGTCGTCTCCGATCCGTCGGCGCCGCTCTGCCCCGACGCCTTGGTGCGCCTTACCTCATCAGTCTATGGACGGAAGCCCGATTATGAAGGTGGGGGAAATCGTCGAATGGGTGGACAATCTTGTGCCTTTGGTTTGGAGTTGTTCTGGCTAGCTTCTATGTCTTCCTAATCCTTGCAATGGTGCGCTTTCTGAGCAAGGAACGACCTGCCAGGGGAGCCTTGTCGGGTATTGGCCAGATGGCATTACCGAGAAATGTCCACCTTTTCCCATTCTCTTTGCACCTACGTCCAAAGGGCTGAAGATTTACCGTTCCAAGTGGAACAGCCTGTGGTTCCACGCAGAGCAAAAGGGTGCCGAACAACGAGGGTCGACACCATTGAGAAGCGAGGAGAAGCGTATGGCAACATCATCGGAACATGTCGACGAGCAGTCAGACAAGGACCAGCAGGATTCGAACCTGGTGGTCGATGAGTCCGGTCTCAAGGTCGACCATCATCAAGAGGAGGAATTGGAACATCTAAGAGCAGATCGTTCCTTCTTCGGTTACCCCAAGGGTATTGGCATACTGGCCACGGGCAACCTTTTCAACTCCATCTGCTGGGCCTCTTACGGGGCTGTGATGATTTACTATCTCTACAAGCCTTGGACCAAGGGATTGGGATTCACCCAGGGTGAGGCGGCCCAGCTTATAGCCATCGTGGCGGCCATCAATTCCATGTTCGAAATACTGGGCAGCTGGCTGGCTGATCGAGTTTTTGGCGCTCGCAAGGCGCTGGTCATTGGCAATATCACCAAGGGACTGTCCTGCGGCCTTCTTGCTATCCCTGCATTCTCAATCGGTCAGGGTCGCGCTTTTGCCATAGTGGGCATGGTTCTCATGAACATTCCTATCGTCGGTGCCTCCAACGCCTCGTTGACCGGTATGCTCTTCCACCGCGATGACAGTCGTCGTGACGGGGCCTTCGCTATTCATGCTATCGCCAACAACATAGCGGGCTTTATCACTCCTGTGATTTCTGCTCAACTGGGGCTGGTCAACTATCATTACGGCTTTGCTATCGGGGCGGTCGCGGCCCTACTCTATGCCGCTATTATCGGCTTGCCCGGTAATCGTTTCTTCGGATCCTTGGGTTCAAAGCCGTCCAGGCCCTTGAGCGCCCAAGAAAAGAAGCGCTACAGTCTAATCGCACTGGTGGCCCTGGTTGTCATTGCTGCTTTCATAGCCGTGCTGCTCTTGTCCAAGAAGGTCAGTGTGAACAGCCTGGCCAATACTGTCAGTTCGTGCACATTCGTGGTGGCGATTCTCTTCTTTGCCATTATCTGGCGTTCCAAGCGCATCAGCAGTACTGAACGGCATAGGTTGCGCGCAGTGACTCCCCTGTTGATCATGCAAATTGTAATTGGTGTGGACTACGCCATCCAAGGCACCACCCTGCTGATGTTCCTGGATCAGCGTATCAACCGTAAGTTTGGCGGTATCGAAATCGCACCAGGATCCTTCACGACCATTGTGGGTATTATTTCTCTGCTTTCAGGACTCTTCTTCAGCTGGTTCTGGGTCACCGACCTGGGCAAGCGTTGGAAGTCGAGCAGTCGTCTCTGCTTTGGTTTCTTCTTCACCGGCATCGCCAATTTCCTCCTGATTGTGCCGACTGTCGTGCTCAATCCTCACGCCGGAAAATACTCGGTGGTATGGCTGCTGGTTTATTACTTGGTCAGCAATTTCGGTGGATTCCCCTACGGTGTTGCAGCTAACTCAACTGTTGCTGCAATTGCTCCGAAGTCTTACGAGACGCAGATGCAGACCTCACTAACATTGTCTGCAGCCATCGGTACCGCCATCATGCTGGTCGTCTATGGAAGGTTGAAGTCGCTGGATCAGCAACTTCCTCTATTCCTGATCATTGGCACTTTGGAAATTGTTGTTGCGGTTGTGGTAATGATGTTCAGCAAGCGTTTCGAATCCATGATTCTCGATGATTAGTGAATGGATCGGTCTTTGTCGAGCGAAGATCTCTACAAAGACCGGGTGATAGTGAAGAGGTAAGCAGTTTCGCAATAGCCCTTTGCTGTTGTCAACAGCGGCACCGGAGGCCATCCGCAATTTTGTGGCTTTCGGTGCCTCGTGTTTGCACAGAGGTAGCTATTAATTGATTGCTGCGGTCATGATCCAGTCGGTCTGAATGTCAGCGCCCAAGGTGAAAGTGTGCTCGCCGGTCCGTTTGAAGCCCATGGCTTGGTAGAAACGTTGAGCGGGTTCATTGTGCTCCCATACACCCAGCCAAATTTTGCTCAGTCTCTGGTTCCTGGCTCGTTCGAAGGCCTGATTGACCAGCAGTGTGCCCAGTCCCTGGCGTTTGAAGTCCGATAGGACGTAGAGCCGCTCGATTTCTATTGAAGTGTCACCGAACTGCTCGGTCTGGGCTTTCCCTGTGTTGAGCTGCATGTAAGCTGCGGGCGTGCAATCCACGCTGGCCAGGAGAAGGACGGATTCAGATTCAGACAATTGCGACTTGACCAGTTCGGAGGAGAAGGAATGCAGGAGGTAGTCTTCCATGTTCTCTTGGCTGTTGTCGGCGGCGAAGGTGTCACGGAAGGTAGTCATGCCCAAGGAACATATCAGCCCGGCATCATCCGAGGTGCATTGCCGTATTGTTGCGGTCATGATGGCGATTCCTTTCTTCATTGATTCTGCTGCTGGATATTTCTGCTTTGATAGGCTGTTCTCAGTTGACGATCTTGAGTCCGACCACGCAGGCGACCAGACCGATGATGAGCAGAATGCGGGCGAGTGAAACAGGCTCCGATCCAGTAGCCATGGCGTATAGAACGGTCAGGGCAGCTCCGATGCCGACCCAGATCGCATAGGCCGTGCTGGTAGGGATGCTGCGCATGGCAAAGGCCAGACCCACCATGCTCAGAATCAATCCCACGATAAATACGATGTCAGGGACGATTTTGGTAAAACCCTGAGACTTGCCTAGGGCGGTGGCCCAGACCGATTCGCAGATGCCAGCGAGTATAAGTATGATCCACGAGGACATGGTTCCCTTCCGGCAAGTCTTGTCGCTGTCCGGGTACTTGACCATCGTCCGGGAACCTGAATCAGATTCTGGCCATCAGAATAGCACGGGGCAACACCCTGATAGTTGAATAGCAAGGGAGCGGCCGAGGGTTCATTGTAAGAAGGAATCAGGGTTAATTCAGGGTCGTTTCAGGGGTTTGCCGGATGTTGTCTCCCCCGCCGATCGGCTATTCATATAAATAGAGGGATCTAGCAGGGTGTACGCACGAGGATGTGGCAGGTGAATGAATCATGACTTGGGCCTTACGTGATCTGAAAGCCAATAGCGGCATTTGGGCTGGCGTCTTTATCGTTCTTGTGGTCACGCAAACTCTGCTCTGTGCCATGAGTGTGAGCATGGG
>NZ_JBVPQK010000142.1:0-6359 GCF_058197115.1 Bifidobacterium sp. POST2/T3 (B1) | reverse complement strand
CCCTCGGTCATTCGCAGGCCTCTGCCTTTTCATCCCCTCCTCTGGGGTGCTTGGGCGCTCATGCAGGTTGGCTTGCTAATCAGGCTCCTTGGAGCCATCCGGCTCTACACGCCCTTATGGAAGGCGGGGAACCTGCTGAATGTCCTGGGAATCCTCTCCATGATGCTGACCGTGGTTTACCTGGCTGCTCGTGGCAAGCAGGTCCTGGCTTCCAAACGCTACCGTCGTCGTCAGCCCAAGGATTCGCATACCGAACTTGTTGGGACCTTGGCCCTGCGGGCGGACCTTGTTGCCACCTCGGCTACTGTGCTGATCTTGGTGGCAGCGGTGGTCTTGATGGCTCTGCGGCCGACGCTGGCTGTTTCCGTCGGGGCAACGCCCAATACTGGAGGGGTTCAGGACGTATCGTCGAAGAGCATCCAGCCGACCGGGCACACCAGCAGAGCTTCCATCAAGGTAAATGGGATGGCCTTTGTGCCGGATACCATCACCATTGATGCAGGCGACCGGTTGGTTGTAGATTTTCAGAACACTGGAGATCAGCGGCATGACTTGGTTTTTGCCAATGGCAAGAGCACAGGATCCGTGCCCGTAGGCCAGAGCGTCTCGGTCGACGTGGGTGTCCTGGGCGGCGACACCTTGGGATGGTGCTCGCTGGCGGGACACCGTCAGATGGGTATGGAGCTCAAGGTCAAGACCAAGGGTGGAACAACTACCGAGCAAATGCAGTCCTCCGCTGGGAAGATGACCATGAACCAGGCCCCTTCGGCAGCCAAGCTCAAGTCGCAGGCGGAGAAGAGCGATCCTGCCAAGGCCACTCTTCCACCCCTGGATGACCAAGGGAGGGTTGGAACCAGAAAGTACACCCTGGATGTCAAGGAACGTAAGGAGCAGGTGACAGCAGGGCTTGAGCGCACGGTCTGGAGCTTCGATGACGCGAGTGATCCACGAGATAAGGGATCGAGGCCCTTGGCTCAGGGCCCGGTGCTCAGAGGTCGGGTGGGAGACACCTTTGAAGTAACCATCAGAAACAAGGGAAGCATGAGCCATTCCATTGACTTTCATGCCGGACCGGCTGTTCCCCAGACCATGATGCGCAACATAGACCCTGGCAAGGAGCTCCTGTACACCTTCACTGCTGATCGGGCCGGCATTTGGATGTACCACTGCAGCAGTGACCCCATGTCAAACCATATAGCCAACGGTATGTATGGAGCTGTGGTCGTGGATGATGGCACCCTCCCGCCAGTGGCTGCGGAATATATTCTGGTCCAATCCGAGATTTATCTGGGGTCCAATGGGGGGACTGCCGATGCTGAAAAAGTGGCGGCCATGACCCCGGATATCATGACTTTCAACGGACGGGCCTTTCAATATGATTCACACCCTCTCAAGCTGGAGAAGGGTCAAAGGGTCCGCATCTGGGTTCTGGATGCCGGTCCCAACCAACCGTTGTCCTTCCATATCGTGGGAACTCAGTTCGATACTGTCTGGACTGAAGGCCGTTATCTGATAGGCGGAGGTTCAGGAGCGAATTCCGCCGGTGCTTCATCAGCCGGAGCGCAGGTACTGCCTCTGCTGCCTGCCCAAGGCGGATTTGTCGAGCTCAAGGTCGATCAGCCTGGCGACTATTCCATAGTCAACCACGTTATGAGCCTGGCCGAGAAGGGGGCGCATGGCATCCTCCGGGTGTCGTGACGTAATTAAGCGACATGTGTGGCTCTGAGCCAAACGTTTGTCGAGTTTCGGAGCAGATACGATTCCGACCACGCGGAATGGTGGTTCTTGCCTGTCGCCTCCAAGCAGGGAAGTTGGGATGCAATGGCATCCAGGGGAACCTTATACGGACAAGAAAGCTATGGGCTGCGTCAGGGCGACTTCAATCTTGCAGTTGGGGTCCCTTGCTGGGAGTGTATCCCTTGTAGCCATAGTAATTCTGGCTTGCCTGAGCCCTTTGATCTTAGTTGTCGCCTGTTTGCTGATCTGCTGGTTGGTACCAATCGTTCATGGCTGCAGGCGTATTCGAGTTTCTGTCTATATGCAGATATCTCCCAAGGGAAGCGGCAACCGCGGTGTGGAACATTCCGAGTCTCAATGACCAGCAATCGGTCTTTTGGTATGTTCTTTCATGTCTCAGTTGCTTGTACCGGTTTTATGGGCGAATGTGCTGAACGAGCAGGCAAACACGAGGTCTAGCATATAGACATGATTCAGAGCGTATGTTCATATGCCATCATGCTGACCAATTTCGATTCAGAGGAACAGCTGAACGATTGGAATCAGGTCAGACATCTATGCAACCGCAATCAAAAGTGCGATCAAGAGCGCATTCCAGATGTGAATTCGAAGTTCTGGTCAGATTGTCCTGACGGCGTGAGCATCTGTGAGAGAACCATTCAGCAGCATTCGGAGTTTCTTGAACGATTTGCCGGCATTCTCAGAACTGCATTTCTGTATAGTCCCCATGTTTTTGTGACTGATGCAGAGCTCTTCGATGGCATCTATTTTCTGGCATTCGGTCCTGATATCGTTCTTGGTCTTTTGGGACAGAGCAGTTATGAGAAGCCCTTTCTCACCGTATCCGGCAGACAACCGACTTTGGAGCAGTGCTTGTTGCGGTTCACTACAGTGCCGCCTGATAATCAGCATCAACTTTCGACTGAAGAAGAGACGGTTACCCTACCGGATATAGGTACGCTGCGTCCGCTGGAGTATCAAGTTTTACAGAAGACCGTCACTTCTGAAGAAAGTCAACGATTTGCTCCACAGACTAGAGCCGTCTTGAATGAGCATACAGGCGATCATTGGTCGATAGCTCAAAGGATCGCTTACTTGTACGCTGCATATTGCCAGCAAGACCCGTCTGATGGTACCTGTCAATTCCTTGCTCAACGTTGGCAGGAATGGATAGACGCTGAACGGAAGGGTCTCATCAGGTATGAGCAACAAGATTCTCAAACCGGGTCGAATTCCAGCATCGCCCGCAGCTTCAATGAGGCCTTTCTTCCTGTTGTCAGTGAAAACGCCGATTGTCTGCGTTCCTGGTGTTCTGCCTCCAAGGCGGACGAGGCAGAAAAGACCGCATTTAGGGATGTTTTGAGCAAGGTAAGCCATGAGCCGAGACGATCCAAGGCCTTTGCGCTTATCAGGCATTCGACTTTGCCTGTAGGTAGATCTGATTGCAATAGGACCATGGAATGCGACCATCAAACGCTGGTGGACTGGTACCAGTTCGTATACCGCTTAGCAATGGCGGATTACCTAGGCTGCTGCCTTATGGCCGTAGAGAGCAAACCGAATTCGTATGAGCGCTATGCAGGCCGGACAGGCGGGCGCTCATTGATGCTGTCGGGCAAGGTCACGGAATTGTTGGGGCAGATGCCTTCCGCTTGTTTTGTGCAGTTTTGTTATCAGTCGAGGGACGCGATACAACAGTGGCGTAATTGTCGACCGAACGCCCCGGATTCTGACCAGCAGCAGCATATTCGCAACATTGCCTATTGTGTGCAGAAGTCTGCATCGCAGCTTGACCGAAAGCAAGATAATTCAAAAATTATCAAACAGTTTGTTGCGACTCTGATCATCGCATCCATATCTGTTTTTTGCGACAAAATCATTTTTTCAAGTTCAATATCCATTATCGTGATATTGGCCGGAGCTTGGTTTATTGAAGTATTTCCTGAGTTGCTGACAATGATGGAGTGGTTGTACGACCAGCATACGGCAACACAAACTATGGTATTTGCTCAACGGTAATCATCGATCAGGAAGGTGACTGTGAAAAACGCTGATGAGCTAAGGTCCAGGTGTCCTTTGCAGGAAATAAGGCGTAGAAAAGTCTTCGAGGAAGCCGGGGGAGCCGACTTTACCGTGACTGCTGTGGATGTCAAGGTAAA
Source organism: Bifidobacterium sp. POST2/T3 (B1) (assembly GCF_058197115.1). Classification (NCBI taxonomy): domain Bacteria; kingdom Bacillati; phylum Actinomycetota; class Actinomycetes; order Bifidobacteriales; family Bifidobacteriaceae; genus Bifidobacterium; species Bifidobacterium sp. POST2/T3 (B1). The sequence goes on along the minus strand of NZ_JBVPQK010000142.1, from coordinate 2,463 downwards.
GGACACGGGTGCCGACATGACTTTGCACGTGGCGTCTGTCAAGCAGGGTCAACCAGGCGTGATCTGCGTGACAGTCGCAGAACGAGAAGGAGAGGACTTCTATCTGATAGCGCGGCACTGGCGGGTTGCTGTGGAAGACTGGCAGTGGGAATTTCCGCGAGGCATGGGAGAGCAAGGCGAGAATCCTCAAACCACAGCCATTCGTGAATTGCATGAAGAGACCGGATTGCGGGCTCAGCCTGACGCCGTCCGTCAGTTGCATAGGCTTCATGCCGATGCCGGGGTACTTCAAGACGACGTGCGGGTGATGGAAATACGGCTTGATGACATTTCATCTATTCCTGTAGTCGATAGCGTCAATCAAGGCGGTGATTGGGAACTAGAGGATCTCCAATGGCTGCGGTCAGCTGATATTACCAATATGATCAGTGATGGACGACTGATTGATGGGCTTACCATAGCTGCGTTCTCAATACGAGAGATTGATAAGCACAGGCAGTGAGTTCGTAGCGCGATTTGTGTATGTGTGGTCTGCTGAGCGAAGTTGGACTGCTTGTGTGCTTGATATGACAAATCGCCAACAATGAACGAACCCTTGTCAGCAGTCGTCAACTACTGCGAATCGTCTTACTCATTCATTTATGAGATATGAGCTCAAATCGACTTCCTGCTTCTCGTGCACAAGCAAGAAGCACTATTGGTGACCCCGGAGAGATTCGAACTCTCGACCTACAGATTAGAAGTCAGTTGCTCTATCCAGCTGAGCTACGGGGCCAAACCCTTTTATTATACCCGTTTGGGTCCACCGGCGGGTCAAATTTATGAAGCCTGGTCGACAAGGGCATCCGAGATGGCTTGAGTCATTGCAGGAACGGTCATGCCATACTTTTCCAGCAGGGTAGCTTGGGGAACCCGGTCGTTGAACTCCTTGGCTGCTCCGAAGGCCAGGGTGCGAACCTGTGCAGGTCCGTAGTAGGCAGCCACGGCCTGTCCCCAGCCGCCGTCCAGCTGGCCGTCCTCGATGGTGGCCACAAGGGAGTGGGTGCTGGCCAGGGCATCCAGGGTCTGCTCATCCAGGCGGTCATAGCGATGTGGGTCCACCAGCGTGGGCTTCAGCCCCATGGACGCCTCCAAGGAATCAGCTAGGTCACGGCCCAGGGGCAGGGCATCGCCGAGAGCCAGCAGGGCCACTGTCCTGCCTTCCTGCAGGATACGATAACGATCCCAAGGCTGGCTTTCGGCCGCGGGATTGGAGGTTGCTGGCGCTATCTGCTTGCCGGCCCTTTCTGTAGCCAGCGTGCGCTCGCCGGGCACCCTGATGACCACCGGCTGCCGAGCCGGGCCAGTGGCCCAGGCCAGCATGTCCAGAAACTCGGCCCCACTGGTCGGAGCCAGACAGGTCAATCCGGGGATGCCCCGCATCATGACCATGTCGGCCGTACCTGAATGCGTGGCATCGGTTTTGGCTACCCCAGTGGAGAAAACCAACAGGGTCACCGCGCTGCCGTTCAAGGCCATCTCCTGTTCGATCTGGTCGTAGGCCCTCTGGAAGAAGGTGGCCGAGGTGGCGACCACGGGCGTGCCTCCAGCCTTGGCGATGCCCGCAGCATAGGCTATCGCGTGGGATTCGGCGATGCCCACGTCCCGGTAGTGGTTTCCAGCCCGCTGGCGGAAGTCGGGGTCGATGCCATTTGACAGCGGCGTGGCGGGGGAGATGACCATGAGGCCCGGCTCTTGCGGGAACCTCGCCTCCAAGGCCTGCATGGCCATTCTTCCATAGGTCTTTCGTGAGTTGGGCAAGCGGTTAAAAGAGTCCAAGCCGTCCTGCCAGTGGTTGGCTTCTACCGGACCTTCGGCGGGCAAATCTGGCAGGGAAGTCATATGATCTGTGTTCACATCGCTCAGGCCCATGGAAGCCGGCCCGATCTGCCCATGGCTGCCCTGGCCCAGCCCCAGGCCCTTGCGGGTGTGGATATGGACCACCACCGGATGATCGGTGTCCTTGACCCGACGGAAGGCCTCGATTAGGTCCTCAATACGGTTGCCCTCCTCCACGTAGCAGTATTCCAGTCCAAGGGAGCGGAAGGGATTGTCTGAGCTGCGTCCCCCACTGGCACGCAGGGCCGCCAGGCTCTTGTAGAGTCCTCCGTGGTTCTCTGCAATGGACATTTCGTTGTCATTGACCACGATGATCAGGTTGCCGCCCTGTTCGGCAGCCCAGTCCAGCCCTTCGAAGGCCGGTCCGCTGCTCAGGGAGCCGTCCCCGATGAAAGCGATGATGTTGGACTTGCCGCCGGTCGCATCCCGCTGGGCGGCCATCCCGCAGGCCAGGCCGATCGAGGTGCCGGTGTGCCCCAGCATGAAGTCGTCGTAGGGGCTCTCCTTAGGCGAGGTGAATCCGGACAAATCCTCCTGAGACTCAGGGTCCGTGTAGGCCCGGCGCCGACCGGTCAGGATCTTGTG
>NZ_JBVPQK010000141.1:0-6364 GCF_058197115.1 Bifidobacterium sp. POST2/T3 (B1) | reverse complement strand
GCCTGGGGATTCAACAACTACGGCCAGCTCGGCAACGGAAATACCAGCAACCGAAATACACCAGTCATAGTGAAGAAACCTGCAGGTGTGTCGGATGACTTTACCTATGTGCAGGTCAGCGCCGGAACTGATCATTCACTGGCCGTGGGCAGCGACGGATACGCCTACGCCTGGGGAAACAACAACAACGGCCAGCTCGGCAACAGCATAACAAGCTTTTCGTCCGTCCCCGTGCGCGTATGCGATCCTTCCACAGGATCCAACGCTGATACGGGGCTGAAAGCCATACAGGTGAGCGCCGGAAGGTTGTTTTCGCTGGCAATCGACCAAGATGGGAACATATGGGCATGGGGATACAACGACAACGGCCAACTCGGCAACGGAAAAACCAGCGGCACTAACACCCCCCAGTCGGTGCTGCTCGATCCCAAGCATGCGAACACGGTGCTCAAAGCTGTCCAGGTCAGCGCCGGAGATTTTCATTCGCTGGCAATCGACCAAGATGGGAACACATGGGCATGGGGACGCAACGACTATGGCCAACTCGGCAACGGAAAAACCAGCGGCACTAACGCGAATCCTACTCCCAGCTCGGTGCTGCTCGATCCAAAGCATGCGAACACGGTGCTCAAAGCTGTCCAGGTCAGCGCCGGAGGCTCTCTTTCGCTGGCAATCGACCAAGATGGGAACACATGGGCATGGGGGCACAACGACTATGGCCAACTCGGCAACGGCAGAACAAGCAGCCTAAGGAATCCTGTCCCCAGTTCGGTGCTTCTCAACCCAAAGGATACAAGTACAGTGCTGAAAGCTGTGCAAGTGAGCGCCGGATGGGCTCATTCGCTGGCTGTCGACACGGATGGAAACGCCTGGGCGTGGGGACAAAACAACTATGGGAAGCTCGGCAACAACACCACGAGCGATCAACATTCCCCCGTTAAGGTGTTCGCTTCCGATCAATCTACGAGCGCTGCTGGATCCTGGCTGAACACAGCGCAAATTAGCGCCGGAGGGAATCATTCGCTGGCAATCGGCAAAGACGGTAACACAAGTGCATGGGGATTCAACCGGTATGGTCAGCTTGGCAACGGCACCACCAGCGGCAACGACGCGAATCGTGTTCCGGTGCCGGTGACGTTTGATCTGTCTCCAGTAATCACCGGTGTCAGCTTCGACGGCAAAGCCATCAAGGATATATCTAAAAGCCAAGACGATGGCAGCGTCACAGTGACCACGCCTCCCCATGAACCGGGCGAGGTCACGGTCAGCGTGGATTACACGCTGGGCGGCACAGGAAGCACCCTGACCTACGACTCCCTCAGATACACGTACACACCCTTGGGTGTGTTGCCTAAAGCCGGCGGTGAAGGCGTCCTGCTCGTCCTCGCCACCGGCATGACCAGCATGGGCGGGGTGCTGGCCTCCCGCCGTCATCTGAGAGAACAGAGACAGCTGCTACACACTTTGCACGAGTAAGAAAGGCCAGGTCGGATCAATCCCCCCGCCCCGGCTTACAAGGGGCGCACGGAGGAATGTCATACAAGGCTCATCCCCAAGGGAGCCGACACACCTCCCGCGCCCCCCCCACCACACTATTGTCAATTGCTGCCGATAAAAGTCGAAAGCGGTCATGCACTCCCCGCTTCTACACTGCAGATAGCGAAACTCGGACAGGCAGGCCGATGGCACATGAGCACAAGTCAGCCCAGCCACTGTCCATACTCACATCACAGATAATTGCTGTAAGCAGCTGCCCTCCCCAGCCGAGAGGATCATTGCAGCCGGGAGGCTAGCTCTTACTTATTTGTGTTGTTTGTGTGCTGGGTGGTAGAGTGAGAGGCAGGGGTTTCAGTGAGACGGCTGGCTTCCGCTACTGGTTCTTGCGATTGAGTACACGGCTGGCCTTGGCAGACTGGGCGGCTTTCCGATAGGAAGAAGCTTGCATAGGTAAGCTATTGGCGCCGTTTGGTATTGGTAAAGGGGTTTGGTTTCATGCATTTAGTTTCCCGCTTGCATCGCGCGTTGGCGATGACGGCCGTCCTGCTTGGCCTGCTGGCAGGCCTGGGCGTCGCATCCGCCCAAGCGGACGCTCCTGTACTCACCGGGGGGGGGGGGTCGTCAGACCCCTCGCGTAGCTGAGCAAAACCCCGGCATTTCCCCCAGCAACGCAACAGACGCACCACTACCCTCACCATCACCTATACAAACCACCACACCATTAAGCCCGACAGCAAGTCCGGTTACCCCGCCATCGCCGACGGGCACATTAGAGAACACAGACCCCGCTTCACTCAAGTCATTCAGCACGACGGATGGTCAGGCCGCGCATGTGGTGCGTTTCGATCCTGCCGACGGCAGCAAGCCGACACAGGAGAGCGTGAAAACCGGGACTCTCGCCTCACCTCCGGAACACAACCCTGTACGTGATGGCTTCCGGTTCGATGGATGGACGCATGACGGTCAGCCGTTCGACTCACAGACCCCCATCCTCCAGGACACAACCCTGAAAGCCCAGTGGACCAAAGTCACAGACTGGACGCTGAGCTCGGATCATGGGCCCGCCTCCGGAGCCCGCCTGGCCATCAACCCGCCCGACAAGCAAGAACCACGTTTCAGCAATATCCACAGTACAGGCGGCCAGACAGTCGGCTTGACCGGCGACGGCAGCATCTACACATGGACGAAAGACAGCACTCCCAAGCAGGTGCCCTCCCCCGCCTATGCCGCCGAAGGGTTCCACTACCTGCAGGCCACAGCCGGCAGCCAGTGGCAGGCCGCCTTGGGATCCGACCAGCATATTTACACATGGACCAGCCAACAAGCAACGCCCACCATCCTTGACACCGGCCACAACACCCACTTCACTAGCATCAGCATCAACGATGACCGACTCCTAGCAGTGGACGAGCAGGGCCGGGTCCACGCCTACCAGTCCAGCCAGGCCGGCAGCCAGGACCCGACCCCGGAATTCACCCAGAAGGCCGCAATCAGCCTGCTCGGGCAGGCGCAGGCCGTGACCGCCGTGGCCTCCGACCAGCGGATCCTCATCCTGGACACGGACGGGCAAACCTGGACCTGGGACGCGAACAGCACAGGAAAAGCCAAGCTCGAACGCATTGAACAAGACCAAGGCACGCGCATCATCCAAACCCAAGCCCTCAACAAGGGGCTCCTCCTCCAGGACGCGGACGGACAAGCCTGGTACCTGGCCGACGGCTCGACCAAAATAACAGCCGCCAGCCTGCCGGAAAGCATGAAAGCCCGCTCAATCACCACCAACGGCAGCCAGGCCATCATCACCAGCACGGACGGCCGCCTCTGGGCCTGGAAGCCCGGCAGCAAACCTGTCCGCGCGGACGACGGCAGCCAGCAGTACATGCAGGCCGCCGAAGCCTCCGGCAGGATCACCGCCACCAACAGACAAGGCAGCCTATACCAGTGGAGCCTGGATGCTCAAGACAAGCCCGGCAAACCGACAAGGACCAACACCACACAGGCACCCATTCTGGAAACAGCCAGCATAGACGGCCAGACCCTCAAACTCAGCAAAACCGGCAACGCCTGGCAGACAGACATGCCCGCCCGCAAGCCCGGACCAGCAGCCATCCTCATCACCGGCAAACAATACGGCCAGCCCTTCACCAAGAACCTCAACTACACCGTCGACCAGACCCTGACCAGAGACGCCACTACAGACACCACCCATACAGTCACCTTCGACACAGGCGAAGCAAACACCAAACCCGAAGACCAGCAGGTCCCCTACCCCTACGGCAGGGCCAAACGACCCTCCCCCGACCCGGTACGCGACGGCTACCAGTTCGACGGATGGTTCACCGGGCAGGTCGCCTACGACTTCAGCAAACCCGTGACCCAAAACCTCACCCTCACCGCCAAATGGACGCCAGGCAGATGGACCATCAACCCCGACAAGGGCAGCCAGCTAGGCAACGAAACCACCACCATCACCCCGCCAGCAGCTACCAACGGCATCAAATTCAACCAAATCACCGGATCAACAGACTACAGTTATGGATTTTCTTTGGCTGTGGGCAGCGACGGGAACGCCTACGCCTGGGGATCAAACTGGTATGGCCAGCTTGGCGACGGGACGCACAGAGACAAAAGTACACCGGTCGTAGTGAGAAAGCCTGCAGACGCGCCGGCGGATTTCACCTACGTGCAGGTCAGCACCGGAGGCCAGCATTCGCTGGCCGTGGGCAGCGACGGATACGCCTACGCCTGGGGAAACAACAACAACGGCCAGCTCGGCAACAACACCAGCGGCACCTCTTCGAGTTCGTCTGTTCCTGTGCGCGTGCGCGACCCCGACAACCCTGGCGACGAGAGCAAAGGACTGAAAGTTACACAGGTCAGCGCCGGATACCAACATTCGCTGGCCGTGGGCAGCGATGGATACGCATACGCATGGGGAGCCAACGTCAATGGCCAGCTCGGCAACACCACCACAAGTGGGGAATATGATGCAAATCCTGTCCCAGTGCGCGTGCGCGACCCCGACAACCCCGCTGATGCGAGCAGAGGACTGAAAGTCACACAGGTCAGCGCCGGATACTGGCATTCGCTGGCCGTGGGCAGCGACGGATACGCATACGCATGGGGAGCCAACGTCAATGGCAGGCTCGGCAACACCACCACAAGTGATTCATATGCACCTGTGCGCGTGCGCGACCCCGACAACTCCTACAACCCGAACAAAGGACTCAAAGCCATACAGGTCAGCGCCGGAGGCGAGCATTCGCTGGCCGTGGGCAGCGATGGATACGCATACGCATGGGGATACAACAGCAATGGTGAGCTCGGCAACACCACCACAAGTGATTCATATGCACCTGTGCGCGTGCGCGACCCCGACAACTTCTACAACCCGAACAAAGGACTCAAAGTCATACAGGTCAGCGCCGGAGAGTACCATTCGCTAGCTGCAGGCAGCGACGGATGCGCATACGCCTGGGGTGGCAACGGCTATGGCCAACTCGGCAACAACACCACAAACAATCAGACAATCCCCGTGAAGGTGTTCGCCTCCAAGCAGTCCACAAGCGCGGCCGGTCCCTGGCTGAACACCGTGCAAGTAAGCAGCGGATGGTGGCATTCACTGGCGATCGGCATGGACGGGAATGCCAAAGCATGGGGAGGCAACAGCTATGGCCAGCTCGGCAACGGCACTACCTACAACTCGAATGTTCCTGGGCCGGTGGTCTTCAACTTAACGCCGGTGATCACCGGTGTTAAGTTCGACCAAACTGCCATATCTGACCTGAAGCGCGGCGATGGCAACAGCGTCACCGTGACCACGCCTGCACATGAGCAGGGCACAGTCACCGTCAGCGTCGACTACAAGCTGGGTGGCGCATCCCAGCAACCGTACACCTCCCTCCAATACACTTACACGCCTGTAGCGCCTCCAGGCGTGCTCCCCCGGGCCGGAGGGGAAGGCATCCTGCTCGCCCTGACCACCGGCATGACCGGCATGGGCGGGGTGCTGGCATCCCGCCGCCACCGCAGAGAACAACTACAGCTGCTACACGCTTCACACGAGTAAGACAGGCCGGGACGGATCAATCCCCCCGTCCCCGGCCAAAACAGGGGGAGCAGGGAGGCCAGCGTCAATAAAGGCTCAAACCCCAAGTGAGCCGACACTCCTCCCGCGCCCCCACCACACATAGTAATAGACCGCCCAAGCGCAACACAGGAAGCAACTCCTCTTATAGCGCTCGGACGGTCGACTACAACTGTTCTACTGCTGGTCTGCAGTCGTAGCGTAGATGGTCTTCTTGCAGATCAAATACACAACCAGGCCCAGCAGGGACACAGCAGCCCCGATCAGCAGCAGGTTGCTGTAGTTGGCAGCCGGACCTGTGGCGCCCATGATGCTGAAGCCCTCCAGGCTGGGCTTGCCCATCAGACCGCCGATGATGGCGATGCCGATGGAGCCGGTCACGTTCATGACCAGATCGTTCATGCCCACGCCGCGGCCAGACTGGTCCTGAGGCAGGGTGTCAAGCACGGTGGAGACGATGGGCGAATACATCAGTCCGACCCCGGCATAGTAGACGCAGGCAGTCAGCGTCAGGGCCAGCAGGCCAGAATTGACCACCAGAGCCGTCCCTGCGAAGCCCAGGATCATCAGGCAGGCGGCGATGATGATGGCGGGCTTGCGGCCGATCCTGTCCACGATGGCGCCCGATGTGGTGCCCAGTACAGCGGCCACCAGGAAGGCCCAGACCACATGCAGGGAGACCGTGGTGGTCGACACCTTGTAGACGTCACGCCCGATGGCGTTGAAGATGGGCGACATGCAGTAGTTCATGAAGTAGAAGATCAGGATCAGCCCGATGCC
>NZ_JBVPQK010000140.1:0-6393 GCF_058197115.1 Bifidobacterium sp. POST2/T3 (B1) | reverse complement strand
CCCATGGCGATCTCCATGAGCAGGCAGGTCATGAAATAGCTGCAGTAGGGGCTGGGATCCGGGTAGGTGCGCTGGTATATGTCAAGCAGCTGGTTGAACATGACGGTCAATCGATTGTTGTCTGCCAGACGAAAATCCAGGGGCAGCACCACGCGTGCCGCTCCCTGGTCATTTCCATCCCTCGGTTCGTCAGGTAGGCCTTGAACCTTTTGCCAGTCAGGCAAGGTGAAGTGGGCCCAGTAGAAGGTCAGCGGCTCCTGTCCCAGCCGTCGACTGCCCTCATGAGGAGTTCCGGGCGGAATCAGCAACAGGCCGCCTGCCTTCAGATCATGATGCCGCCCGGCTACCGTCAGCGGGAGGAGGCCCTCTTCAACCAGGATCAGCTCAAAGCTGTCGACGGTGCGGCGCTCGTGGATCCATCCGGGGGTGCCGATGAAGCGCCCTGCGGATTTGAAGACCGCCGCATCGTTGGGGAAACTGGTGATGATTGCCTGATCCGTGCTGACCGTCCTCCCTGTAGCTGAAACCTTGGCCTTAGGACGCGGTCAGTGGCTGGCCACTTCGACGTAGGCATGATAGGGCTGATCTTCGTCAATGGTCCAGAGGGGGACGAATTCCAGGCCGCTGCCCCGGTGACGGAAGACCAGCTTCTCGCCCTGGCGCTCGAAGTCAGACCCGGGATCCTTCCGGTCGATGTCAAGGCTCTGCATATCAGTGCTGGGGCTCAAGGCGGCAAGTACGTAGGGTCCCCAGGCCACGGCGGCCAGGGAAGGCCTGTCAGGGGTGCCAATCAGCCGGATGGTCGGTTCGAATGTCAGCGTAATGGTGGTTCCTGACCAGGAATTCAGACCGCAGGCGCTCACATCAAGGACCGCCACAGCCGGGTCAGTGCCCATGAGAGCCTGGGACACCGGGGTTCCGTCGATGTCGATGTGGACCCTGCCGCGGGTCCAGGCGGGGATGCGCAGCGCCAGGCGGGGTCTGTCCAGGGCTTCTATGGTGATGGTTACCTTCTCGGGGTGGCGGTCGTCCACGTCCACGCTCAGCGCCATCTTCTGGTCGATGTCGTTCAGGCTGCAGGGCAAATACTGCTCGATCCACAGGGTCTTCTCATCTGTGTAGAAGGCTCCGTCGGCGTAGTAGAAGTGCGATTCCAGGCCGGTGCCGTGGCAGCAGCTGTTCTCCTCATCAAACTCCTTGCGGCCGCCCGGCTGGGTGGGGAAGAAGTAGAGACTGCCGCCCTGGGGCACATGGTCGGTGCTGGCGGCGATGTGGTTGAGTGTGGTCAGCTCGGTGTAGTCTGCATACTCCTGATCCGGATCGAAGGAGAACAGGAGCGCCGACAGCTTGAGCAGGTTGTAGGAGGCGCAGGACTCGGCGGTGTTGTCCTTGAGCAGGGCGCCAATCACGTCGGGCTGCTGGAACATCTCACCCTGCCCGGTGCCGCCCATGGCGTAGATGTGATGGCCCATGACCGACTTGAGGAAGAATTCCGCCTGCTGCAGGTAGTAGGGCAGACCGGTCTGGCGGAAGAGTTCCACCGAACCGATGACCTGGGGGATGTGCTGGTTGCCATGCAGTCCGCCCAGGGCATCCACCTTTTGACGCATGGGAACCATGAGACGGTCGTTGTCGAAGAGGCGAGCGGCATCCAGGTGCTCCTTACGTCCGGTGATGGCGTACAGATGGGCCAGGGACTCGTTCATGCCGCCGAACTCGCCGGCGATGTACATGCTCCACATGTTCTGCAGCTGCTCGTGGGGGAGCCGGTGGACGCGGTCATAGACCCAGTCGCCTAGGTCCGAGGCCACGTGCAGAGCCGTTTCATTGCCCGCGAAATGGTAGGCATCGATCAGCCCGGCCAGAATCTTGTGCAGGGTGTAGTAGGGCGCCCAGATGGTGGGGTAGGGCGCGTACTGCTCCAGCTTGTCGAACTGACTCTCGTCGTAGGCCGACAGGAAGCCCGGCTTGGTGGCCCCGCTCTTTGCGAAGGCGGCCTGGACCTCGGCCAGCCCGTCGACCAGATAGGTCAGCTTGGTCCGAATGTCCTCGTCGCCGGTGGCGGCATACCCCAGAGCATATGCGGACAGGACATGCCCGGTGGTGTGGCCGCGCAGGTTGGAGTCCGGAGCGTCCCAGCCGATCATGGGCTTGGCTCCCTTGGTGTCCAGGTGGGCGGCCCGGCGGAATTCCACCAGGAGCTGATCGTCGTCCAGGGTCTTCAGAAAGGCTATCCGCCGGCGCTGGTTGCCTGCCAGCATGCCATCACCGGTCAGCCGCACCCGGGAGATGGGTACGCGGCGGACCTTAGGGCTCGGATCTACCGGCTGTTCGGGGTCTTCATCGATCACCTGAACCTTGCATTGCACACGGATGTCGCTGCCGTCTATGGAACCCTGGAAGTCGTGCTCGCCGGTCTGCTCGTCTCGCTGCTCAACGCCTTCGTCCCAGTTGACCCGCTGGGAGACCTTCTGTCCGTCCTTGGTCAGCACGGCCGTGAACATGGGCAGATAGTAGGTGGCGCCCTTGCGCGCCTTTATTTCGATGGGATAGACCTTGCGCACTTCGATCTTGTTGGGCATCTGTAGCACGGTCACATCGAAGTTGCGCTGCGCCTTGGCACCGCCCTTGGTGACGGTCGCGGTTAGGGTCACGTTCCGGTCACCCCGACCGTATTCAGGCTGATTGACCTTGCCTGTGGGACTGACCCATCGATCGTCGCTGCTGGCCCATTCGATTGTGGTTCCCTCTGCCCCCTTGGTCGGCAGCTTCAGGTCGAAGTCCACGGTGCCCGTGTTGCCGATGTAGATCTGACGGGCCGCCTCGTCAACACAGTCCTGATCAGTGTGCATGGATGATGTCATGATGAATTACCTACTTCCTCCGCTGACAGGCGGATTCTGGCCGGTCATGGTTTCCGTCGGGTCGTCTCCGATCCGTCGGCGCCGCTCTGCCCCGACGCCTTCGTGCGCCTTACCTCATCAGTCTATGGACGGAAGCCCGATCAGGAAGGTGGGGGAAATCGTCGAATGGGTGGACAATCTTGTGTCTTTGGCTTGGAGTTGTTCTGGTTAGCTTCTATTTCTTCCTAATCCTTGCAATGGCGGGCTTTCTGAGCAATGAACGACCTGCCCGGGAAGCCTTGTCCGGTAGTGGCCACATAGCATTACCGAGAAATATCCACCTTTTTCCGTTCTCTTTGCACCTACGCCCGACGGGCTGAGGATTTACGGTTCAAAGTGGAACAGCCTGTGGTTCCACGCAGAGCAAGGGGGTGCCCGCACAACGAGGGTAGGCACCAGTGAGAAGCGAGGAGAAGCGTATGGCAACACCTACGAAAAATGGCGGCGAGCAACCGGATATTGTGGTCGATGAATCCGGCCTCAAGGTTGACCGACGACAGGAGGAGGAGCTGAACCAGCTGAGGGCGGACCGCTCCTTCTTCGGCTATCCCAAGGGCATCGGCGCTCTGGCAGGCGGCAATTTCTTCAATTCGATCTGTTGGGCCTCTTATGGGGCCGTGATGATCTACTACCTCTATAAGCCGTGGACCCAGGGTCTGGGATTCAGCCAGGGGGAGGCGGCGCAGCTTATAGCCATCGTGGGGGCTATCAATTCGATGTTCGGCATCGTGGGCAGCTGGCTGGCGGATCGGGTGTTCGGGGCGCGCAAGGCCTTGGTCATCGGCAACATTGTCAAGGGGCTGTCCTGCGGGCTGCTGGCCATACCGGCCTTCTCCATCAGCCAAGGTCGAGCCATGGCCATTACGGGCATGATCCTTATGAACCTGCCCATCATGGGGGCTTCGAACGCCTCGCTGACCGGCATGCTCTTCCACCGCAAGGACAACCGTCGTGACGGCGCTTTCGCCATTCACGCCATTGCCAACAATATCGCCGGGTTCATCACCCCAATCATCTCTGCTCAGCTCGGGCTGCTCAACTATCATTACGGATTCGCCATCGGAGCAGTCGCTGCGCTGATTTACGCAGCCATCATCGGCGTGCCAGGCAATCGTTTCTTCGGTTCGCTGGGCTCAAAGCCCTCACGCCCGCTCAACAGCCAGGAGCGTAAACGCTACGGATGGGGCGCCTTGGGCGTGCTGTTGGTGATTGGTCTGTTCATCGCCGTCCTTCTTGTCACCCACAAGATCAGCGTCAACGCGCTGGCCAGTACGGTCAGCTCCTGCACCTTTGTGGTGGCCATCGCCTTCTTCTTGGTCATCTGGCGTTCCAAGAGGATCGTCGGTGTGGAGCGTCGCCGGCTCAAGGCCTTCGTGCCCATCGTGATCATGCAGATTGTTGCAGGGGTGGATTACGCCATTCAGGGCACCACCCTGCTCATGTTCCTGGACCAGCGGATCAACAGAAAGTTCGGCAGTATTGAAATCGCGCCGGGATCCTTCAACACTCTCGTGGGCATCATCGCCATGCTGGCCGGCATCTTCTTCAGCTGGTTCTGGCTGACCGACACGGGCAAGCGTTGGAAGTCCACCAACCGCCTCTGGTTCGGATTCGCTTTCTTCGGCATCTCTAATTTGCTGCTGATCGTTCCCACTGTGGTGCTCAATCCTCATACGGCTAGATATTCCGTGCTCTGGCTGCTGCTCTACTATGTGGTCTCCAACTTTGGCGGCTTCCCCTACGGCGTTGCAGCCAACTCGACTGTGGCGGCCATAGCCCCCAAGTCCTATGAGACACAGATGCAGACCGCTTTCACCCTGTCAGCTGCCATCGGCACGGCTATCATGCTGCTGGTTTATGGCAAACTGACCACCCTGGACCAGCAGCTGCCGTTGATGCTGATCATCGGCATCATTGAAATTGTCGTGGCTGTGGCAGTCATGCTCTTCCGAGGCAAGATCGACGCGACGGTCATGTCGGATTGAGCAACTGGTTCCCTGCCGGAGGACCGGTCTTCTGCAGGGAACCGTGATACATGACTGTTGTGTGTATGAATGACCTGCGCGTCTGGTGCTCGGGTCAGGGCCGATTGCTCTGATTCGGGCGTCAGACGCGCAAGTTTGTGCTTGGGGTTGGTGATGCCGGGTATCGCCGATTTCTAAAGCGGCACCCGGTGCCTCGTGTTTGCCCAGCGGTAGCCATCAATTGACCGCTGCGGTCATAATCCAGTCGGTTGAATGTCAGCTCCCAAGGTGAATATGTGCTCGCCGGTCCGTTTGAAGCCCATGGCTTGGTAGAAACGTTGAGCGGGTTCATTGCGCTCCCATACGCCTAGCCAGATTTTGCTCAGATTCCGGTTCCTGGCTCGTTCGAAGGCCTGATTGACCAGCATGGTGCCCAGTCCCTGGCGTTTGAAGTCTGATAGAACGTATAGCCGCTCGATCTCCATGGAAGTGTCACCGAACTGCTCCGTCTGGGCCTTCCCAGTGTTGAGCTGCATGTAGGCTGCGGGAGTGCCGCCCACGCTGGCCAGCATAAAAACGGATTCGGGTTCGGACAGTTGCGATTTGACCAGTTCAGGGGAGAAGGAGTGCCGGAGGTAATCGGCCATGTTCTCCCGGCTGTTGTCGGCGGCGAAGGTGTCACGGAAGGTGGTCATGCCCAAGGAACGTATCAGCCCGGCATCATCCGAAGTGCATTGCCGTATTACTGTGGTCATGATGGCGACTCCTTTCCTCTTGAGTTTGTTTGTTGTTGGGATATATCTGTGTTGATGGGGGCATTATTCTCAATTGACGATCTTGAGCCCGACCACGCAGGCGACCAAGCCGATGATGAGCAGAATTCGGGCAAGCGAAATTGGCTCTGATCCTGTAGCCATGGCGTATAGGGCAGTCAAGGCAGCTCCGATACCGACCCAGACCGCGTAAGCTGTACTGGCAGGGATGCTGTGCATGGCAAAGGCCAGACCAACCATGCTGAGAAACAATCCCACGATAAAAATGATGTCAGGGACGATTTTGGTAAAGCCTTGAGACTTGCCTAAGGCGGTGGCCCAGGCCGATTCACAGATGCCGGCGAGTATGAGTACAATCCACGAGGACATGGTTCCCTTTCGGCAAGTCTTGTCGCTGTCCGGGTACTTGACCATCGTCCGGGAACCTGAATCAGATTCTGAGCATCAGAATAGCACGGGGATAACACTCTGATGCATGAATAAGCAGGGGAGTGGCCGACGGTCCATTGTAAGAAGGAATCAGGGTTAATTCAGGGTCTTTTCAGGGGTTTGCCGGATGTTGTCTCCCGCGCCGATCGGCTATTTATATAAATAGAGGGATCTGGCAGAGTGTACGCACGAGGATGTGGCAGGTGAATGAATCATGATTTGGGCCTTACGTGATTTGAAAGCCAACAGCGGCATTTGGGCTGGCGTCTTTATCGTTCTTGTGGTCACGCAAACTCTGCTCTGTGCCATGAGTGTGAGCATGGG
>NZ_JBVPQK010000139.1:0-6437 GCF_058197115.1 Bifidobacterium sp. POST2/T3 (B1) | reverse complement strand
ATTGTTGGCAACTGACTCTCTCCGATTCCTTCGATGAACTTGTCTTCGTTTGCACTGCGAGACCGCCGCACCGCAGCTGCAGTCGCTCCTAGGAGGAGAGATCAGCCACTGTCCACCGGCCCGATGGCCCCTGATCCTCCTGCAGGGCATTGCTGCCTGCATTCTTCGGATTCGGGGATATCCCGACAAGCTCACCTGTGACATAAGGCGTGCTGCCGGCACACACGATGGAAAGTATATCACCGGGGCAGACATGGCCACGTCTACCACTTGGAAGTATGCTCTAGGCTTTGCCTACTGCGATTACGCACCGGATCCGTTAATGGGAAGGCCCTTGCACATACCTTATATTTTACAGACACCTACAATGAGGTACCCACCTATAACGGATTCACACATATATGCACACATAGGTATCGGAAAACATATCTGGATCAGTAAATATAGACGCCAGAAACATCAATGCCGGCGTCTAATTGTCTTCCTTGTCAAGAGCCTGGCGGACGTAGTCGCGCAGAATCAGGGCATGGTTGACTGCTGGATCCTTGGCCGCATAGACCAGTGTCGTCCGATCGTGTTCGCGCACGATGCTCAGCAGATCCTCCAAGGCGGGGTTGTCGTCCAGCTCGGTACGGTAGCGACGGGCGAAGTCCTCGAAGCGGTCAGGATCATGGTGCCACCAGCGCCTCAGGTCCGGACTGGGTGCAACATCCTTGAGCCAGCCGGACAGGGCTGCCCGCTCCTTGCTGACGCCGCGTGGCCAGAGCCTATCGACCAGGATGCGGACCCCGTCTTCGTCACCGGCCTGCTCGTATACGCGTTTGATATCCACCTGACCCATCATCTGCCTCCTGAAACCAGGGACCCATGTGATTCTTGCCTTCTTCGACCATGATATTGACCGAATCGGCATTACGGAAGAGGCAGTGACAGCCATACAGGGGCGTAGGCTGATGAGTATGCATACAGACGCAGACAGGGGCAAGGCAGCCGGATCAAGCGGCAGCAAACCGAGCCCTCAAGCCCGCAAATCAGCAAAACCGACGGGACCAGGGTCCAAGGGACGACAGTGGCGGCGTTTATGGATACCCGACCAAATAGGCGGCTGGGCCATGGCCTTGATGCCTGGCCTGGCTGGGCTGCTGGTTGGAGGCCCGACCTGGAGGAGCCTGCTGCTCATGGTCGCTTGGGCTTTCTGCTACTGCTTTGAATTCACCGGCTCGCGGTGGATGGTTTCGCACCGAGCTGCCAGATTCGCGCCACCAGCTTTGGGATATGCCCTGCTCATGGCTGTGACTGGGCTGATCCTGTTGGTCGGCACCCCTGGGCTCCTGCGATGGGCCCCGCTCTACCTGGTGTTGGGCGTGTTGAATTTTGCAGCCGCCTGGATGCGCACGGAACGCTCCTGGTGGAACGATACGGTAGTCGTGATCGCGGCCTGCACTCTCTGCCTGATTGCCGTCTCCCTAGGGTCGCGATTCCAGAAGCCTGGACCAGGACTGGAAGGCGCCAACGCCGGCTACTTCGGATGCCAGCCGAATCCTGCTGTGGACTGCTTCGCCAGCGGATTTTTCCCAAGCGCCGCCCTGCCGTCGCTCGGAGTGGTCAGCGCGGCTGTCTTCGCTGTGACCCAGTTCGGGTCGGTCATCTTCGTTAAAACCATGATCCGCGAGCGCGGCAAGACCTGGTGCTACCTGCTTTCGCTGGCTTGGAACCTGGCCCTCTGCCTGATGGGAATCGCCATGGTACGCACCGCAGGATGGTGGCCCCTGTTGACGGCCCTAGTTCTGCTGGTGCGTGCGGCCCTGCTGCCTGCCATCTCTCGTCGGCGCCGCATTCCCATTCTGTATGTGGGCCTGGTTGAATGCGCAACCAGCCTGTTGGTTTTCATTCTGGTGATTGCGCAGGCTGACGTGATGACTGCTTCTCTGACTAGCCTGTTCGGCGCATGACTGCAGCTTCGACCACACATGTCACCCACGGATTCGGGCCTGTCTGGAATGACCGATCCCGTGTGTTGATCCTTGGATCCATGCCCAGCCCGAGTTCGCGCGAGGCTGGCTTCTACTACATGTTTCCGCGCAACCGCTTTTGGCCCGTACTGGCCGCGCTCTTCGACCAGCCTGTTCCGGAGCCTGATCCGGATGACCGCGCACGGTTCGCCCTCAACCACTGCATTGCACTCTGGGATGTCATTCAGGAATGCGACATCCACGGTGCCTCCGACGCTTCAATCACCAATGTAGTGCCTACCGACATCGCCGGCTTGCTGGACCGTGCGCCCATCGACACGATATTCACTACAGGACGCAAGGCCGGCCAGCTTTACCGTCGCTACTGCCTGCCGAACCTGCAGGAGAAAGGGCATCGACTGACGATGATCAATCTACCGTCCACCAGCCCCGCCAATGCCGCTATGAGTCTGGCTGATCTGGTCAAGGCCTACCAGCCCATTAGAAAAGCGCTCGACGACAAAGAACCTAATAGGCAAGATACTCGCATCGACTATGGCAAATAGACAAATACCGACAATCAAAGCCCGAGATGTTGGGAATCTTCCCAAGGATGAATTCGCTTTCCCTGGTCCAGAACGTGATCGCCTGGTGGAAGCAATTTTGGATGGGCGTAAAACTGCTACGACCAGCCTGATGGCAGAGTTCATCCACGATCATGAACCACTCCCCTCCTCCGGCCGACGAACGATTCTGGTGAACTCAGATAACGAGCCAGTTGCCGTCCTTAGATATGCGTCGGTGAGCGTGATCCGACTGGGCGTGGTCACATGGCAGCATGTTCTGAACGAGGGAGAAGGCTATAAAAGTCTTGCGGAGTGGCGCGAGGCTCATGAGTCCTTCTGGACCTCAGAGAATATGCGACAGGCTCTGGGCGATCCGGACTTCACCGTCGATGACCAGACTCTGGTGGTGCTGGAAACCTTTCATGTAGAGACCATAGTCATAAACTAAGGGCCCAAAGGCAAAGCAGGGCCCTTATGGTTAACACTTCACCGGCGTGCCATGTCATACCATCGTGTATAGTTTCATCTGTTGCACTGATCCGCGACGCGGGTCGGTTCACCATGGTGGCTATAGCTCAGTCGGTAGAGCACCTGATTGTGGTTCAGGAGGTCGCGCGTTCGAGCCGCGTTAGCCACCCCACCTCAACCTTATGCCTCTGATTAAAAAGCAGAGGTTTTGTTATATGCGATCAAACTTCCGCAGCGTCCAAATATGTGACCGCGTGCGACCCAAAATTGGCAAATGAGTTCGCACGCCAAAAAGACGAGCGCTAGCAACACGAATGACAGAATCACCCACAAGCCTATAGGGCCGGAGCCTTATACGATGCTAAAGGCAATAACCAAACCGGCTAAGAACGACAATCAACAATAGCATAACCGACATGGATTCACCAGTATTTCATCGGACCGCCTTCCGTATGGGCTACATCAGGCTGGTCGGCTCAATGAATTTTTTTACGATATTAGGAAGAAAAAAGAGCGAAACCCACTATTGACATTCGAGTTGGCCCAAAGATATGCAGGTGATAGCATTATTTCATACGCCGGGGCTGTTCCCGGTACGTAGTTCATCAGAAACGTGGGGAATTTCGTCATTGAACTACATTTATTTGGGAAGGGATTATGCATATTACGTTTCGGCATAAGTCCGCACGCGGCCGGTCGACAACTATGGTTGGTGTCCTGCTGGCTATCATCTTTCCCGCCAGTCTGATCATGGGCGGCTTAGCCACGGCCGACACAGCCTCCGGCGAATCCAGCGAGCCCCAACCGACCATGCTGGAGCAGACGGCGGCAGACCAACCGGCGGACCCATCAGCCAATGCACCAACCCTACCGGCCAGTCCGGCCGGCCCCCAGTCGCGGCTGCCCTCGCCCTCGCCCCTGGACACCGAATCCCCCCTCACCAGCGCCCAGGCCGCGCCCAAGAAGCCAAGCGACACCGGCATCCAAAGCAAGACGGCCGACAGCCAGCCCCAGACACGCGCAGCCTACACCGTCACCTTCAACGACCCCGAAGGCAAAACCCGCACACCCTCCCAGAGCGTCCCCGGCGGCGGACAGGCCTCCAGGCCCGACAAGGACCCGGTCAGGGACGGCTACCTGTTCGACGGATGGTTCACCGGCAACACCGCCTACGACTTCAGCCAGCCCGTCACCGGCAGCATCACCCTGACCGCCAAATGGACCAGGATAACCAGCTCCTGGAGCCTCAAACCCGCCTCCGGGCCAGCAGCCGGAGGCACCAGGATCACCCTGACCATGCCCACCACATCCGACATACGCTTCAGCCACATCGAAACAGGAACAAACTTGGTCCTGGCCCTGGGCTCCGACGGCAACCTCTATAAATGGGGAAGCCCCACCGATAAAAGGCCGGGCCTCGTCACCCCGCCGACAGGCGTCCGCTTGACCCAGTTCGGCGCAGGACTAGGCTTCTTTCTGGCCATGGGATCGGACGGCAACCTCTACAGCTGGGGAAGCAACACCTGGGGTCAGCTAGGCAACGGCACCACTACTTATAGCAACGCGCTAAGCAAAGTGAACCTGCCAACAGGGGTCCCAAAATTTACCCAGTTCAGCACAGGATGGAACTACTCCCTGGCCCTGGGGTCAGACGGCAACCTCTACAGCTGGGGAGAGAACATGACCGCCCAGCTGGGCAACGGCACTAACGATAGCGATCCACATACCACGCCGAGCAAAGTCATCATGCCGGCAGACGGCACGAAATTCACTCAGTTCAAAGCAGGTAACGATCATTCCCTGGCCCTGGGAACGGACGGCAACCTCTACAGCTGGGGATACAACTACTACGGCCAGCTGGGACGCGACACTTCTCTAGACATATGGGACGGCACGCCACGCAAAGTGATCATGCCAACAGACGGCACGAAATTCACCCAGGTCAGCGCAGGATATAAGCATTCCCTGGCTCTGGGATCGGACGGCAACGTCTACAGCTGGGGAGACAACACCAACGGCCAGCTGGGACGCAGCGCCAGCGGGACGAAGGACGGCACGCCGCGCAAAGTGAACCTGCCTGCAGGCGTCAGAGGATTCACCCAGGTCATCGCAGGCGGCGATCATTCCCTGGCCCTGGGATCGGACGGCAACCTCTACAGCTGGGGAGACAACACCTACGGCCAGCTGGGACGCGTCACCAGCGGCACGCAAGACGGCACGCCAGGCAAAGTGACCATGCCGAGCGGCATCACAATCACCCAAGCCAGCGCGCCAGGCGCCTATAGTGGGGACTCCTCCCTGGCCCTGGGGTCGGACGGCAACCTCTACAGCTGGGGAGACAACAGCAGCCGCCAGCTGGGACGCGACACTAGCAGCAACTTCGACGGCCAACCCGGCATGGTCAAGTTCCCCGAGTCCCCCACGCCGACCGGCGTCAAGTTCGGCGCGATAGCGGGCACGAGCCTGACGGACAACAAGGATGGCACCTGGAGCGTCTCCACGCCCCCGCATGCAGGAGGCAAGACCGACGTGGCCGTCTCCTGGAGCAGGAACGGCCAGCAGCCCGACGCGCACCTTACCTACACCTACATCAACCCCTACACGGTCACCTTCGACAGCGCCGGCGGCAAGCAGACCCCAGGCCAGCAGCGGATCACCGAAGGCCAGCAGGCCACACGCCCGACCAGCAGCCCGTCCAAGGACGGCTTCCTGTTTGATGGTTGGTTCCTCAAGGATGCCAATGGCAAATCCGATGTGGCGTATGATTTCAGCCAGCCGGTCACCGCTGACATCACCCTGGTCGCGCATTGGAGTCCTGCGGACACCGGCGGCTGGTCGATCAGCCCAGACAAGGGCAACGTGCTGGGCGGCCAGCAGGCGACCATCACCCCGCCCAAGGCCAATAGAGGCGTCCGCTTCAGCCAGGTCAGCGCCGGCGGCTACCAGATGAGTGATGCGGCGGGCTTCTCCGTGGGCGTGGCCAGCGACGGGAACGCCTACGCCTGGGGCAGCAACCAGCACGGGCAGCTGGGCATCGGCAACACAACCAAGCAGAACAAGCCGGTTAAAATCCCCTTGCCGGACGGCGTGGATTCCGGGTTCACCTACACGCAGGCCGTGGCGGGGGGCTTCCATGTGCTGGCCGTCGGCAGCGACGGCATCGTCTACAGCTGGGGGGCCAACGACCACGGCCAGCTGGGCGACGGCACCACCGTCGAGCGTTCCAAGCCGCAGCCCGTGCCGGACCCGAACGACACAAGCCAGCCGTTCAAGGCCGTCCAGGTGAGCGCCGGCGCCTACGACTCGGCGGCCATCAGCCCGGATGGGCATGTCTACACCTGGGGCAGCGAGGGCAACAGCCGCGACGGCGTCTTCCCCAGCTTCACCCAGCCGCGGAAGACGCCGACCCCGGCAGCCGCCCCCGACGGATCCGGCCAGGGGCTGCAGGCGG
>NZ_JBVPQK010000138.1:0-6442 GCF_058197115.1 Bifidobacterium sp. POST2/T3 (B1) | reverse complement strand
GGCATCAAGACGGAACCAAATATCTTTCCTACGGGCAAGGAATTCAATACGGCAGTTCATAACCGTCAGGTCAACAGCATTTTCAATTCGGGCATCACCTCGGACTATCCCCACCCCGAAGGCTACTTGGTTCAAGGGTATGCCTCCAGCCAGGCCGATGGCAAGGGTCTGAACAATGGGGACTACAAGAGCGCGGAATATGATGCCATTCTTTCCCGCGCCGCCTCCAAGACCGATCAGGACGAAGCCATGCAGGATTACCGCCAAGCCGAGACTGTTCTCTTCAAGGACCTTCCGGTACTGCCGCTCTGGTACAGGAAGGTCTCAGCAGTGGCCGGCAGGCAGGTTCGCCAGGCTCCTTTCGGATACATGGGTCTGCCTGTCTACAATCAGGTCACCAAGTAGGTCCGACAATCCGGACCTGGCTGATGACGAGTCGTCTTGATACCATGACTCTGGCCGGTAAGATCGGCGCGGGGCCTTAGCTCAGTCGGTTAGAGCAAACGACTCATAATCGTTCGGTCCAGGGTTCAAGCCCCTGAGGCCCCACAGAAGAACAAGCCCCGGAAATTTTTAACTTCCGGGGCTTTATTAATAGATTGAATAGAGGAGATTAAGGTCTCTCATCCCAAAGTCAATTGGGTAACTTGGCTCAACACTGGTCCGCGTCTTCAATGACTGCCAGTGGAAGGACTAGGTGTTGTGCACCGAACTTTCTTGATAGTCTTAGTAGAAGGACTAGCCCCGGCTATTGTCGGGGCCGTCCTCTCGCTGCCTAGCTCTAGCATCCATGATTCACCGATGCAAATATGTATGGCTTCACATGTAAGCCGGGGGAAAAGAGCTAGGCGCGTTTTTTATATCGGATCATAGAGCACCCTCGGTGTATGTCCACTTCTCGGTGCCCCAAGCGTGCATACGTAGACAGTCATAGGATCTGCGCATGCCACAATAATCCGGAAGCGTTTCCGTAGAACCGCTAAGTATGCGAATTTATCAGGGAAAAGAATACGGGACAGGCTCGAGTCGAAGCCGTCAGCATATGCCGGGAAACTATACGCATGTACATCTCCTCTGGAACTGAAGATAGTTCAGTCCCTGTAGGTCCATCGTGTATACGTCCCCCGTATATCTGTTCTTAATCATACACCCTGGAGGGGGTGTGTCAAAGCTGAGAAGGGTGCCGTCTCCGTGCTTCCGGTCAGATGGATTTGATGAAAAGATTGCTGGCCTCGGGCAGAGCGGTTTGCGCATCTCCGCTCCTCCTGGCTGAAGAGGATAAGCGGCACGTGCCTACTAAACAAGCTACCTGCTTGCTTGAATCAATAGGGTAGCTCGCATTGTTTCGTCGGGTCTATTTTCTAGGGGCGCCCTTGAATATATTGGACCCTCAGAAACCGAAGGTATGTTCATTCTTGGACTTCAAAATCCAGGCATAACCACTTATTGGCATGAATATGACTGACACCTAGACGATGATCCTCGGCTGGGTACATCTGCAGTTGCGAATATTTCAACAGAAGAGTGTTATTGGTCCATAAATGATCAACCGTTGGCCTCAGATCTCTTATTGATGTTACTCGACAGGCTGCTCCTTGTTTTCCCTCTTTTCCTTTCTGATCAGGTGCAAGTATCTATACACCGTCGGTGCTGAAATGCCCAGTGCATCAGCCACGGTATCTATTGCACCCTTGATCAAGAAGATACCCGAATCGTCAAGGTCGGTGATGAGCTTCAGTCGTTCTGATTTGTTCATTCGCTCGGGCTGAACCCTGTGTTCCGCTACAAACGATTGGATGTGCTGATTCGTCAGATCCTCTGCATTCACGGATAGGGTTTCATGCGTCCCATCAGTGACCGCCTGCTGAGCAGATGCATCATTCTGAATTATTGCATTGCCATGCTCATCGGGCATATCCTCGGTTTGCATGTCAGGATCCGATTGATCTCTCATGATGCGATGTGTAGGGAATGGGGATCCGCTGGAACTGATGGAATCCAGATAGTCGCTAGCTGTTCGCAGAGCTTTACTGGTCTCTTTAAAGATGGAATTGTCAAAGTTAATGCAGAGAAAACCGATGACCTGATCTTCTGTATTACGCAGGAAGAAGGTGGAGGAGACAATAGGGCGGCCTTCATGCGTGTAGCCGGCATAACGGACCAGGTAGTTTCGGTGTTCGTATTCGCGGTTCTGCCAGATTCTCAGAACAAGGTCGGTGGCGGGACTGCCTACTTTGCGTCCGCTGACATGTCCGTTGGCTATTGCGACGACTGAGTGCGAGAAGTCCTTGACGTCCTGCAGGACGACCTCGGTGTCATGTCCCAATAGCTCGCCTAGGAAGTCTACCAAGGGAATAAAGGGTCGTAGGGATGTTGAGATGTTCTCTGCTCCGTTCATATTGCATTCCTTTCCCCCTGACGATCTGTATTTGTAACAGGAAACAATGCTGACATGTAGAAGAAATTCTATCACAATACAAAAAAGCTATTTTGTTAAAGACAAAATATTATTGATATGATAAAATAATATAAACAACTCAAGGAGGAGGTGCTGCACATGAGTAGATCTGATTCGCAATCCGGTTCGGCCGAGAAATATGAAGATGAGGATTTGAAACGCAGCCTCAACACTCGGCAGATGGGGATGATGGCGATTGGCGGGGCAATCGGAGTCGGCCTGTTCTACGGGTCCTCCGGGGCGATATCTTATGCAGGTCCATCCGTTCTGCTGGCATACGCACTGGCAGGCGCTGCTATATTTGTAGTCTGTCGGGCAGTGGGCGAAATGGCCACTGCTGAACCGGTATCAGGTGCAACCGTATCGTATGCCAGCAGATATATTCATCCTTTCGTGGGGTATGCAATAGGTTGGACCAGTCTGCTCGGCTGCGTGGCTGGTTCAGGAGCGGAATTTACAGCATTGGGGAAATATGTCCAGTTCTGGTTCCCCTCTTTTCCCATATGGGCCAGCGGCTTGATTGGCATGGTGCTGATGGGTGTCATCAACCTGATATCCGTCAGCTTCTACGGCGAGTCGCAGTTTTGGCTTTCGGCCGTGAAGGTAGTCACCATTATCGTTATGGTCATCGGTGGCCTGATCATCATCTTCACCGGCATTGGCAACGGCGGGCATCCAGTCATGCTCAAAAACCTGACAGTCGATGGATTCATGCCGAATGGCCTGTCGGGGCTGCTGTTTTCTGTGGTCATGGTGGCTTTTGCCTTTGGAGGCTCGGAGTCGGTCGCCTATACGGCAGGTGAAGCAAAAGATGTCAAGAAAACCATGCCTCGCGCCGTCAACGGGGTGTTTTGGAGCATTATCCTCTTTTACCTGGGATCCACTTTTGTGATCCTGTGCATGTGGCCCTGGGATAAGATGAAGGGTGTGGGTTCTCCCTTTGTCCGTGTCTTCGCGTCATTGGGTATCCCGGCTGCGGCCTCCATCATCAACTTTGTCGTCATCACCGCGTCCCTGAGTGCCGTAAGCAGCGGCATCTTCATGTACAGCCGTCAGCTTTACAACCTTTCGCTCCAAGGCAGCGCTCCCTCTATACTCTCCAAGGTGTCAAAGAAGAAGATTCCATACGTCAGCGTGCTGACTGTAGTGCTTATGCAGCTGGTAGGCATAGCGCTGATGGCTGTTCTTCCTGAACGTGCATTCGCACTTTTCTCATCGATCACGGTCTTCATGCTGGTCTTCAGCTGGGTGGCCGAGCTTGTCAGCGAGTATCACTTCCGTTCCATAAAGCGGCGTGAGGGCAAAGAGGACGAGCTGACCTTCAAGCTGCCTCTGTACCCCTTCAGCAATTTCTATGCGCTCGCGTTCATGGGGCTGGTCATGATAATGATGGCAATAATGCCGGAATACAGAATCAGCTACCTGGTGACCATACCTTGGATGATCCTTCTTGCAGTTCTGTTCGTTCTTCAACGCAGAAGCAGCAACAAGCAGACTGAGACAACTTCGGATGAAGACTTGGTCAATCCGGCGCCCACTAACGGAGAAGCGGATTTGGACGCTACACTTTCAGGCGAGGGTCATGAGACCATGGCGGATTCCTGATCGTATCGCCGAGGATCTGGCTAATTGAAAAAGACGGTCGGCTCGTCCGGCCAAAACATGGAAGGAATACAATGACCTACGATTTCACCAGCATCATGGATAGGCATGGCAAGGATGCCATTGCGGTTGACGGTCTGGGCGCCCAGCCTGGTTTCGCTCCTGATCCGCCCAAGGAGGGGTTCGATATCATTCCCATGTGGGTGGCCGACATGAATTTCCCCACGGTGCCGACCATCCCCGAGGCCATCATCGAGCGTGCCAAGCATCCGGCTTTCGGCTACTTCGATCCGAGTGATGATTACTACAATTCAATCATCAACTGGCAGCGGACCCGTAACGGTGTGGAGGGCCTGACGGCCGAAGCCATCGGCTATGAGAATGGGGTCTTGGGCGGAGTGGTTTCCACCTTGACCGCCTTTGCGGCTCCTGGCGATGCTGTGCTGCTTCACAGCCCGACATATGTCGGCTTCACGATGTGCATCGAGAACAACGGCTACCACATTGTGCACAGCCCCTTAAAGAAGGACGAGCAGGGTGTCTGGCGGATGGACTTCGAGGACATGGACCGCAAGCTCAAGGAGAACAACATTCATGTGGCGGTCTTCTGCAGCCCGCACAACCCCTGCGGCCGCGTCTGGGAGAAGTGGGAGATCGAGAAGGCCATGGAGGTATACAAGGAGAACGACTGCGTGGTCATCTCCGACGAGATATGGTCAGACCTGATCCTGGCAGGCAACAAGCACATCCCTACCCAGTCGGTCAGCGAGGATGCCCGCAACAGGACGGCTGCTTTCTATGCACCCAGCAAGACCTTCAACCTGGCCGGGCTGGTCGGCTCCTACCACATCATCTATAACAAGTACCTGCGCGACAGGATTGTGGCCAAGGGGTCCAAGGCCCATTACAACGACATGAACGTTCTGTCCATGCATGCCCTGATCGGAGCCTACAAGCCCCAGGGCCAGGAGTGGGTGGACGAACTCCGGCAGGTTCTGACCGGAAATGTGGACTACGCTTACGATTACATCCGGCAGCATTTCGAGGGAGTCGAGCTTTCCAAGCCCCAGGGCACCTACATGCTCTTCCTTGATTGCACGCAATGGTGCAAGGACCACGATCTGAGCCTGGATCAGCTGCTCAAGCGTGCCTGGGATGTGGGTGTAGCCGTTCAGGATGGGCGGCAGTTCAAGGCTCCCTGCGCCATCCGCATGAACCTGGCCCTGCCTTTGAGCCGCGTCCAGGAGGCTATGGACCGTCTGGACAAGTACGTCTTCAACGCCTGAATGATCATGGACCCTCGCTGTCGGGTGGAATCGATCAGCGGGGGTCCATCATATGTGAGTGAATCCTTGCTGCAGACTCACTGGAACTGCATGCCGCCGTCCACAATCAGGGTCTGGCCGGTGATGTAGTCAGAGTCGTGCCCGGCCAGGAAGGCCACGGCATTGGCCACGTCCTCCGGTTCGGAAAGCCGCCCCAGGGCGATGCCGTCCGAGAAGGTGGACATGCCCCACTCGTCATCCTTGCCGGCGTTGACCCCCACCTGATGAGCGATGTCCATCATCATGGGCGTCTTGACAATGCCGGGGGCGTAGGCGTTGGCGGTGATGCCCTCCTTGGCAAGGTCGCGTGCAGCCACCTGAGTCAGGCCGCGGATGGCGAACTTGGTGGAGGAATAGAGCATAAGGTTGGGGTTGCCCACCACGCCTGCCTGGCTGGTGGCATTGATGATCTTGCCTCCGTGGCCCCGATCGCGGAAGGCCTGAACGGCCGCCTGCATGCCCCAGATGGTTCCTGCCACATTGACGTGGTAGACCTTGTCGAACAGCTCTGGGGTGATGGACTCGATGGGGGTGGTCGGCCCCAGACCGGCATTGTTGACGATCACGTTGAAATCGCCCAGTTTGGTAGCCGTCTTCTCGACGGCGGAACGCACCTGGACACGGTCGGTCACGTCCAGGGTGACGGCCATGGCTCGTCCGTCCGATTGATTGATGGAGTTGGCCACAGCCTGGGCCTTGTCTGTATTCATGTCTGCCACGGCCACGGCGAACCCATCCTTGGCGAGCCGACGGGCAATAGCCTCGCCGATCCCCTGAGCCGCCCCGGTAACGAACGCTACTTCCTGCTGCATTGCTGCCCTCCTTTGTTGCCTTGTCGGGCCGGCCGGTCCGACTGTTCGATTCTAAAGGAAGCTCGACTGGCTGCTCCGGGTTGGTGGATTCGGCGTGTGGCGCAAGGGGGTCGTATTTTCCCCGGGTTGCGCTAGACTATTACGCGGTTGCCGGTTCACGTCCGCCGCAGGGGCGGTCGACCCGGGGCCCTTGAATCTAGGAGTAACCATGAAGCAGGGAATTCATCCCGATTATCATCCCGTTG
>NZ_JBVPQK010000137.1:0-6536 GCF_058197115.1 Bifidobacterium sp. POST2/T3 (B1) | reverse complement strand
TCCAGCTGGTTGAATCCATCGGCCATCGACTTCGCCACCTTTCACGGTTGGTTTCAGTCTATGGGGGCGGACACATACAGACCAGCGACGCCGGCCAATGCTTCACCATCCCAACATCCTGCCGGGCTGATAGATGGGCCTAGTCAGAAGCGCATAGTTACTTATCGCCGCGACGTTCAGCACCAGCACAGGCCCGATGATGGTGAAAAGACTCAGAGCTCAGTTGGCGTTCAGCCCTTGATGTCTCGGGGATCCTTCTTGCCTATGGTGCGCTTGTCGCGGATTTTGTTGCCACCCTTGTTATGGATATTGACCTCGCCGCCGCCGGACCGGTCTGCAAAGACCTTGGCCTGCTTGGTGGCCTCCGCCTTGGTGGCGAAGGTGCGGGAGACGCGTGAGGCCCCGGCCCGCTTGACTGTCCAAAGATCGCGATCCCCGTCGTATTGCACGTGATAATCAGCCATGATGGCCGTCCTTTCCATACTTCCCTGTACCCCCTCATCTTCCACTGCCCGATCTAAGGCACCGTGCTTCGACACTCCAGAATTTCCAGGAATATTGTCAGGTACTGATTTTGCAAAAGAAATCCTTTCGCTACGAGTTTTGCGACCTATATGGGGTCTGAGGAAATGGCATTTATGCCAAGCACCTTTAGAAGAAAGAGGACAAGTAAAACGATGAAAGCTACAACGGTAAGGAGCGGAGCCACAAACCGGAAAAGCTATAGATCAGCCTGTAAAAGTCGGAATCATAGCAGCTTCTAATATTCTTAAATCATGCAATCCCGGCCATCGCTATGCGTCATATTTTGAATATCCGGAACCTCACCTAAATATTTGCAGATGCAGAGGGTCATTTCTTCCCGAATGTCGCCGAACAGTTATATACAGTTGGCAAGAATCATTCGTGCCCATTAACGCATTACAATTCCCAGAATGGCCCGGACTTCGGAAACTACTGCACAAGTCGCTAAGTGTCAAGCGTAATACGGATGAACTTGAAGATCGACTCAACGGGTCTGCATTGCATTTATATATGTCGTGAGCTACGAATTCATCTGGCAAAACGAATTGATAAGACTCTTTTCCCTTAAAGATATCGATAGAACTAGTTGTTAATTAATTGCAATTTTCCCAGATAAGCCTTTTTGAATTGCGTCAGCGCATATTCTTGTTAGCGGCTCTCCAATTGCTTCTTTGTAGTTGAAGCCTAGAAGCTGTATAGCTTTGAGTGTGTCCACCGAGATAAGTGCATTTATTTGATCGGCCGTCTCCGTAAATTCAGCATCAGATTTTCCGAAAATCCTAATCAGCTTTTCTATAGTATTATGCAAATGGTTGATGTCATCATCGCTGATTTCAATCCTATCAACCTCTGTCTTGTACGCTTGGGCTATCCTTATAGCTTCAGCCCGATCCTGCACTAAATCGTTGATAATTGCATCATATGCATTAGCCATTGCATTCTGATCTTTTTGCAGTTTAATCGCTTTCACCTTTGAAAGAATTCCATCACCGACAGACTTTGCAACTAGTTGTGTAAGAGATACTGCAGCGGTCTCTAATGCAACCATTTTCAATCCTCTCATGATTGATATAGCTAGAACGTTTAAGTTTATTTATAAATAGGAAGCTATAAGCCATCGCCCTCTTTGGCATTCCAATGTTCCTAGCGAGAGCGGGCGACGGGAATCGGACCCGCCTCTGAAGCTTGGGAAGCTTCCATTCTACCAATGAACTACGCCCGCAAATGCGACTACCGGACTCAGACCTCGGCCAACCGCATGCGAGTCACCATGGTAGCAGGTCTCGGCGATGTGCGCGAATCACCAGCTCTGGGCACAGTTGCGAGATAGGTATTCAATCCACTTTCAGACAGTGCCGTCGGGCTCGATCAGATCGGCCACCACTGTGGAGCAGGCTCCAAGCAAGGCTGCATCCTCACCCAGGGCCGAACGGTCAACTACCAAAGGCCGACGGAAATCAGTGGCCAGGGCATCGTTCATGGTCTTCTCCATGGCGCTCAGGAAGATGCGGTTGACCACTCTGGAGTCGCCCAAGACAGCCACGCGAGGAATGTCCATAAGGCCGGCAGGCATGGTCAGAACACGACCAAGCAGTTCGCCAGCACGGCGCAAAATGCTGGCCAGATTGTCGGGATCCCGGTCCATCGCAGCAGTCAGCTTGGGAACGCTAATCAGCGATTCCAGGCAACCGCGCTTACCGCAACGGCACTGAGGACCGGTGGGATCCACCACCACATGGCCGATCTCGCCGGCCGCACGATTGCAGCCGGTCACAAGCTCGCCGGAAACCAGCAACCCTGCCCCAACTCCGTCGCCCAGATGGACCAGCAATAGGTCGGACTGGCCTGAGCCAAACTGCTGCTCGGCCAGTACCTCGTTGTTGGCGTCGTTGTTGACCGTCACCTCCAGGCCTGTCTTCTCATGCAGATAGCCGCGAAGGTCGGTCTGAACCCAGCCCAGGTTGGTGGCATCATCCACCACGCCTTCGGCACTGACGATGCCGGGACTGGATACGCCGATACCCATGATGGGATGGGCTGCACGTTGCATCAATGAATCGGTCAGCTCTCCCACCAGGTCTAGGGGGATCTTGCCGTCAGCAGTCAGCGGGATCTCCTCACGCCCCACCACCTGCCCGGTCAGGTTGAGCACCGCTCCCCTGAAAACGTAGGGCGTGGAAAGGTCCAGGGCCAGGATGCTGCGCCCGTCAGGATTGATGCGCAGCAGCCGTCCCCTCTTGCCCGGACCAGTGGATTTGCTATACCCCACCTCCATGAGCAGATGCTCGCCCAGCAGCTCGGCCACGATGTCCGATATGGCGACCCTGGTCAGCCCTGATGCGCGGGCCAGGTCAGCCCTGGTCATACTGACATCGGGGTAGAGCAGCCTGAGCAGGACGGCTCGGTTGTGATGCCGCACCGACTTGGGCAGCGCCTTGGACAGGTTGCCGGTATTACTGGTCATGATTCGCCTGACGATAGATAATGCGGGTACGGGGACCCGCCATGGGGATTGGGCCTTGAACCCCGTAATCATGCCCATCCATACTTGCTCCTTATATTGTAAACTTCCTTGTTCGGTCAGGTCCAAACCTCGCCATTGCGGCAACAAAGCTGTTTGTTTTCATGATTGCGCACTAGCATCGTGAGCAAGACCACTGGGGCAACCAGTAAAAAGTTCAGTTTCCTAACAATTACGTGTTAGGCTATGAACAGATACCAGAAACAGCTGCATCCCCTCGCTGAGCAAAGGAGCGATCGCCATGACCACGACACCGAACCATTCGGGAGTCTCATCGTCCGCCATAAATCCCCGATACCTGCTGGGCAACGAAGCCAACCGTATCTTCATGGCCTCACAAACTTATGGCTTCCTGGACTTCGGGCGCGGGTTCCCCACCGAGCAGGGCGGCGCCGGCTGGCTCAATGACGACGGCAGCATCGATCCCGAGCAGGGAATCCAGACCTGGATCACCTGCCGGATGACCCACGTCTACGCCATCGGCAGCCTCCTGGGCTAC
Organism: Bifidobacterium sp. POST2/T3 (B1); assembly: GCF_058197115.1. NCBI lineage: Bacteria > Bacillati > Actinomycetota > Actinomycetes > Bifidobacteriales > Bifidobacteriaceae > Bifidobacterium > Bifidobacterium sp. POST2/T3 (B1). The sequence goes on along the minus strand of NZ_JBVPQK010000137.1, from coordinate 2,991 downwards.
CCGGGAGCATCGGAGCTGGTCCACCGCGGCGTCCAGGCCCTTCAAGGCAACCTGCACGATGACGAACACGGCGGCTGGTACCCCTCGGTCTCCTGGCAGGGCCAGCCCGAGAGCGGCAAGACCTGCTACACCCACGCCTTCGTGGTCCTGGCTGCCTCCTCGGCCATGCTGGCCGGCGACTCCGATGGACAAGCCCTGCTGGATCAGGCGCTGGAGATCTTCAACCGCTACTTCTGGGATGACGATAAGGGCCTGGCCGTGGACACCTGGGACAGTGGCTTCACCCGGCTTGACCCCTACCGGGGGCTCAACGCCAACATGCACAGCACCGAGGCCTTCCTGGCTGTGGCCGATGCCACTGGTAAAGAGAACTACCGCGAGCGCGCCGGCCGCATCATCGACCAGGTCATCGGCTGGGCAAAGAACAACCAGTGGCGTATACCCGAGCATTTCAACAGCGACTGGCAGGCCGACCTGGACTACAACCAGGACAACAAGGCCGATCAGTTCAAGCCTTACGGGGCAACCCCGGGCCACGGAATCGAATGGTCCAGGCTGATCACTCAGTACGCCCTAAGCAGGTTCGATCAGGAGGCCGACCGTCGCCCCTACATCGAGGCAGCCGAGCACCTGTTCGCCAGGGCTGTGGAAGATGGCTGGGCCACTGACGGGGCCGAGGGCCTGGTATACACCACGGACTGGCAAGGCCGCCCGGTAGTCCACGACCGCATGCACTGGACCCTGGCCGAGGCCCTGAACACCTCGTCCACCCTCTACGCGGCCACCGGCAAGGCCACCTACGCCGACTGGTATGCCACCTTCTGCAGCTACGTAGACCACTACCTGATTGACCACAAGGGCGGATCCTGGTGGCATCAGCTGGATGCCGGCAACCAAGTCATCGGCACGGTCTGGCCCGGCAAGTCCGACCTCTATCACGCCTTCCAATCCACTCTGATCCCCTACAACGACCCGGCGGTCTCCATCGCTACGGCCATCAAGAAGGCCTGCGGACAGGGACGGGCGGACCAGGATCAGGCCCGCTGAAATCCATGACAGCATCGACCCCGCATCCCGAGGCGGATACAGATAGCGCCCAGCCCGGTCCGATCAGCCTAGGAATTGACATCGGCGGCACCAAGATCGAGGGCGTGGCCATGGACGGCGGCAAGCACCTGCTGGCCTGCCATCGAATCCCTACGCGCGAGGGCAACCAAGCGGTTCATGACGACACGGTGACACTTATCCGGCACCTGCTGGATCGAGTGGGCCCGAACCAGGGTCCGGCCACCATAGGTCTGGGCATCCCGGGGCGGGTGGATGCCAACCGGGGAATAGTGGATGACGCAGTCAACCTGGGCATCCGCCACATGGCTCTGGGCCCTGCCGTTGCCAAGACGACCGGCCTGCCCGTCCGCGTCGAGAACGATGTTAACATCGCTGCCCTGGGGGCCGCCTCGCAGGATGGCGACACCCTGGTGGCCCCTGGGACCACACCCCACTCCGTGGCCGCCCGGAACCAGGCACGACGCCCTGCATCAGAGCCTGGGCGTGACGGACCCAGGGCCCTGCCCGACCAGGACGACCACGTAGTGGCCTTCATCAACCTAGGCACTGGTCTGGCTGCGGGCATCATCCGTGAGGGTCGGATCGAACATGGAGCCAGCGGGGCAATCGGCGAAATTGGCCACATCGCAGTGGATGCCCACCAGTTCCCCTGCAAGTGCGGCCAGTGTGGCTGTCTGGAGACCGTGGCCTCAGGTTCGGCAGTGGAAGCCCTTTGGCCGGGAATCGCCCACCCCCTGCCTGATCTGATTGCCCAGGCAAGCAAGGGAAACCAGCACGCCCAGGAAGTCCAGGACATCATCGGCCATGGCATTGCCTTGGCTGTCCAGATCGTGGCCCTGACTATCGATCCAGCTGTAATCATCTTGGGCGGTGGCATGAGCAAAACCGGCCAGCCCCTGCTGGATCTGGTCACCGAGCATCTGAATAAAAGCGCGGCTTGCAGCCACTTCATCGCCTCGCTGAGTCTGCCTGACCGGCTGCGTCTGGCCCCAACCGACCTGCCCATCGCAGCCATCGGCGCCGCCCTGGCAGGACGCATGGCCGCTGGTAGTCACCCATCTGACTTTATAGGAAAGGAAATCGCATCATGACCGAAATCATCATCGTCAAGTCCCAGGAGGAAGCCGGCGAAATCTATGCCCGCTGCACAGCCGACCTGATCCGGCGCAAGCCTGACTGCGTGCTGGGTCTGGCCACGGGGTCCAGCCCTCTGGCAGCATACAAGGCGCTAGCCGATCTGGTCCACAAGGAGGGGATCGACGTCTCACAGGTGCGTGGCTTCGCCCTGGATGAGTACGCGGGGCTGGATCCGGCCCACCCCCAGTCCTACCGTTCCACCATCGACCGGACCGTGGTCGAGCCTCTGGGCCTGGACCCCGCCAAGGTGAGAGTGCCCAATGGGAACCTGGACACCATCAAGGACGCTGGCCGGGTATATGACCAGGCAATCGAGGATGCCGGCGGCGTCGACCTGCAGATCCTAGGCATCGGGACCGACGGACACATCGGCTTCAACGAGCCCGGATCCTCCCTGGCTTCAGGCACCCGCATCAAGACCCTGACCGAGCAGACCCGCATCGACAACGCCCGCTTCTTCGACAATGACATGGACCAGGTGCCCACCCACTGCATCACCCAAGGAATCGGAACCATCCTCAAGGCACGCCAGCTGGTCCTCCTGGCCTTCGGCGCTGGCAAGGCAGAAGCTGTGGCCGAGAGCGTAGAGGGCGGCATATCGTCCTTCTGCCCGGCCTCCGCCCTCCAGATGCATCCCCACGCCACCGTGATTGTGGACGAGGCCGCCGCCTCCCGCCTGCGCAACCGCGACTACTACAAGTGGGCATATGCCAACAAGCCTGACTGGCAGTCCATCTAGAAGGCAAACCAAACATGTCCAAGGAAGCATACGAGTCGGCGGGGCTC
>NZ_JBVPQK010000136.1:0-6710 GCF_058197115.1 Bifidobacterium sp. POST2/T3 (B1) | reverse complement strand
TCGAAAGTTCACAATGTTGCAAGGAGGCTGGAGCATGGCGAGGATGGGTGACCATCTGCTGCCTGCGGATGAAGCTATACATCCGGCCTTGGTCAGACAAACCAGTGACGGAGACGCTGATGGTGGCCAATCCCAGGCAGAGGACCTGGAATGGATCAGAAACATACTGTCAACTAGATCCTTTCGCGCAGCCGATGACCTAGTTCGCAAGTACTACGACGACATCCTGGCCTACATCCGAGCTCAGGTAGGCGATAAGGAGGAGTCGCTGAACCTTGCCCAGGATGCCTTTGTTGCCATTCTGCGGTCTTTGGGCAGCTACGATTCGCACAAGTCCAGCTTCCGTACCTGGATCCACCGCATCGCAACCTACAAGGTTATTGACTACTGGCGGATCCGCCGCAGGCGGCAGCGGCAGGAGGCACAAGTATTTGTGGCATCCGGCCACGATCAACATGACGACCCCGCCGACCAGACCTTCAAGGACGACCTAGTTGGTCGGATTGAAGACAAGATCTCACAAGCCCCGGTCCCGGCGCAGGAAGTTTTGCGTCTCCATCTGTATGCCGGCTATGGGTTCGCGCAGATTGCCGAGGCCTGCGGAGAGCCTGAAAACACGGTCAAGGCTCGGTATTACCGACTTTTGGACAATTTGAGGAAGGAGTTTGGTCATGAATCGGTCTGAACCTGATATCCGTCCCATTCTGGCGGCTCTTCAGGGTAGCGACCTTGAGCGCGATGATTTTGCTGAATCACAGATCGGCAGTTCCAGGATGCGCGAGCGATCCATAAAAACAATTGTACGCAAAGGGATGGGAAGACGTCCTGGGCTGATCTGGACCCTTGTAGCCATGGTCCGTTCCCTAGGCCTGAGAAACCTGCTCTTTGGCCTCTGGGACTGCGTCTTTATCGGCCTGATTCTGACGGCGGCGGTTTGGGCGACCGTCTTTGGCTCCTTCATGAAGACTGCTTGGCCCAGCAGAGTCGATAGAACCTTCGGTCTGGTTGTCCCCATATTCGTCTGTTCGCCTGCTCTTTTCCTGGTGGTGCACCTTTTGGTCGTGCTCAAGGAACGGAACCTGAATACCCTGAATCTGATCAGAACTTGCAGGTGGTCATTCCGTCAGATAGCCGCAGTCAGGATGCTTCTGTTCGGCATGGTCAGCATGATGATTTCATCCTTGGCCACGGTCTTGCTGGCGTGGACGACCAATCCGGGGCTGTCCACCATGACCCTTCTGGGGATCAGCTTCTCCTCCCTCTTTCTCTTTTCCCTGGCACAGATCTGGGTAGAGGAGCATATGCATGGAGAACTGTCCATCTATCTGGTTCTGGGACTCTGGATCGTGCTCGGTATGATTCTTTATCTGACTCGATTCGCCACCGCCCCCATCCTTGTCTCTATTCCGCCGGCCTTGAGCCTGGCGACGGGCCTTGTTCTTCTGACGATCTTCCTGCTTGTTCTGCATGGACGCTGCGTAGGGTCACCTCTGTCAAAGCGAGCATGGCATATGAAAAGACTGGCGACGGCATGAGGGCGGAATCTTACATGTTTAGTGTGAAAGGACGGTGAGTTTCGTGCTGCACTTGGACCATGTGTCAAAGAGCTTCAGGAACAAGCGGGTTATCAACGATCTGAGCCTCTCCATTGGAACCGGCGTCCATGGGCTTCTCGCGCCTAACGGAGCAGGCAAGACCACGCTGATCCAAATGATCGCCACCCTGATCCGCCCGGATTCGGGAAACATCACTTGGAATGGGCAGGACATCATGGTTATGGACGAGGACTATCGCGGCCTCTTGGGGTATCTGCCCCAAAAATTCGGCTATTACCCAGACTACAGCGCTGAAGATTTTTTGATGTACATAGCAGCCCTTCAGGGGATCGGCCGGAAACGGGCCAAGCCCCTGGCGAAAGATCTCCTGAAGACCGTGGGGCTTAAAGACCAGGGTAAGCAGAAGATGAAGACGCTCTCTGGGGGCATGATTCAGCGCGTGGGGCTGGCACAGGCCATGATCAACGACCCGGAACTGATGATTTTGGACGAGCCGACCGCTGGTTTGGATCCACGGGAACGTGTCCGCTTCCGCAACCTGGTCCATGCTCTTTCGCGCGACCGGATCGTTATCCTGTCCACTCATATCGTCTCTGACCTGGAGACCATCGCCGACCGGGTCATCATGCTCAAGGATGGGCAGATCTGCTGCAACCAGTCCCCAAGGCAGATAAGCCGCTGGCTGGAAGGCAAAATATTCCTGGTTCCTGCGGATTATCGCTTAGGGCAGGGGCAGCTGCTCCTTGAGGACGAGCTGGATGGGGATGCGACCCGGCTCAGAATTTACTCACATGAGCCGCCGTCCCAGGGCCAGGCTGTTCCTGCCAAATTGGAGGATGCCTTCCTGGTGATCTACGGGGACGAGGAGTAGCGATGCAGCATACCCCGCCGAATCGGGCTCGCAATCTTATTTCTTGCCAGGGATGTCTTCAATGAGATGGATGGTGATCAGGAACGAGATGCGGCACCTTCTGGGTACCTCTTTTTGGGTGGTGCTCAGTCTGTCTCTTGGATTCGTTTTCTGTATGAATCTAGCTATGTATGACCAAATTCCCACTGACGAAGCCCATCATGACCTAGCTAGCTACGGACCGTATGTCAGTCAGTCCACCATTACTGGATTCAAGCGTGAGGCTGACAGACTTGAACCGGTGGTATCCAAAGATCTGATGGCACTTGGTCCTCAAGCTGTTCAACTGGGCGTCAAGAATTATCAGTCGGCCAGGGACCTGGTCGATTCGGTCGAGAGCTCGCGCTGGACAAATCCTTCAGTACTGAATACAGACCGGGGCAAACTGACCGGCCGCATCAATGCCTTGCCTAGCTATCGTCGGCTTGTTCATTGCCATGATGTCATGGATGCCTATCGTGGATGCAACCGGGAAGCCCTGACCGCAAGAGCTGAGAAACAGTTGCGTAAGGGCGGTAGTAATGGCATCGAACTGCCCGAATCGGTGACGAAGCGGCTTGACATCTTAAGTGGACAGTGCAGGGCGGGTATGGGCCTGGCCGCTCCTGAATTACTGGACTACACTCAGAGCAACTTCAGACTTTCAGTTTATATGGTCCCGCTTCTGGCAGCCTTGGTTGTCGTGGCCCCACGCCTTGTTAAAGACCAGGTCCATGGGGTCCGGCAGACGCAGTTGACGACACGGACCGGACGCATCTTGCCTGGGCTGCAGGTGTTCGCCATGGTCTGTGCGGGCCTGCTGATGATGCTCATGGTGGCAGCGGGATCATTCCTGATGTGGGTGCCCAAGATCGCGGGTTTGCAGGATCTTCCGGTTTTTGATGGACATGCATTGCCTTGGTTCACCTGGTCCTTGGGGGAGTATCTGGCTGTGTTCGTATTGCTCTGCCTGGGGTCCGCCTTTCTTGTTTTTCTCTTGGTTCTCTGGATTTCCATGCACTGCAGGACCTACACACGCTTGGTCTTGCTTGCAGTCCCGGTGGTGTTGCTGGCCGTTCATGTCTTTGTCGCCTGGCTTCTCGTGGATCCATGCTGTATTGGCAGTGTGGTGACTCGGATTGTGCCATTGCCCGGCATTGAGCTCTACCTAATCCTGGGACTGCTGGTTTTGACCCTTTGTCTTTGCTGGTGGTCGGCCAGAAAGCTTTGTTGCCTAGGCGATCTGAATGAAAGGAAGATCAATGAATGAACTGCCACTGAAAATGGAGGGGGTATCCTTCCATTACAAGGCTGGTGAAGCTGGAATAGACCAAGTCGGCCTGGAATGCTCGACAGGATCTTGGACCGCAGTTATGGGTCCTTCCGGAGCGGGGAAAACCACCTTGCTTTATTGCGCCTCAGGGCTCTTGCCAGTACAGCAGGGATCGGTCGAGATAGCCGGCCAGAACATAGCCAGGATGAAGGAGTCCGCCCTAACCAGGATGCGCCGCGACCATATCGGTTTCGTTTTTCAGGATTACAACCTGGTCGAGGCCTTCACCTGCTTGCAGAACGTCATGCTGCCCCAGCTCTTCGGCGGTCCCAAAGTTGGTGTCGCCCAATCGCTGGAGGCCTTGAAGATTTTGGGTCTAGATGGGTATGCGCAGCAATATCCGTCTGACATATCTGGCGGTCAAAGGCAACGCGTGGCCATTGCCAGAGCGCTGGTCGCCCAGCCAGATATGATTTTCGCGGACGAGCCCACCGGGGCACTGGATACGCGCAGCTCGGAAATGGTTCTGGATGCCCTTTCGACCTTGGTGGAGAGCGGACGGACCGTGCTCATGGTGACCCATGACCCCAATGTGGCGGCCTGGGCGCAGCGCACGGTCTTCTTGGTGGACGGCACAGTGCATTCGATATGCCAAGGATATACGGCCGAGCAGCTGTCCACTCACCTGACCAGCATGACTCAGGTCGGCCAGGGGGTAGGACGATGATGCATGCGGGTAAAGGCCAAGCAGGAAGAGGAGAAGTTCCCGGACGGGATTCCCTGCATGCATTCTCCTCGATCAGTCGACCGACCCTGTTCTCCTTGGTCTTGTCCCTGATCAGGAAGCATCGAGCATCGTACGCGGTCATGGGTCTATCCACCTTCCTGGCATCCCTGCTGACCTCTTCGACCATGCAGGTCTACCAAGCGGGAAAGTCCTTTGACAATATCGGCGATCTGAATAGGTTGAACACCTACCAGCGTCTCCAAGCCAAGGTACCTTATTCAAATCTCTCCATGGTCACTATTCCGGCGCTGGCTTGCTGCCTGCTGGTGTCGGTCTTTTTGGTCCTCTCGTCGGTCACTTTTCTGATTCAGGAACGCCGACGCGAGTATGCAATGATGCGGTTGAACGGAGCCTCGCGCAGGAGGATCCTGATCATAGGTATCTTGGAATTCTCGATCCCCCTGGCCCTCTCGAATCTCATTGGCTGCCTGGTCGGATCTCTCCTGACCATACCAGTTGGACGGTTTTACGCGCGCTCTGCCGAGTTCAGCGACAGTGGCATGGTTTTCACACCGCGGATTCGACCTTCCATTGCAGTTGTCACCTTCATCATGATGATGGTCGCCTGCCTGTTGGGAGTATGGATGGCTATGCGCAAGGTGGGCGGGGCAGCTCCGCTCCAGCTCATGACGGAGACCAGTGACAAAACCAAGCGGATCGGATGGATTCGTTCTTCGGCAGCCCTGGTCTTCCTGATCCTGACCTTGGTGGTCGGGTTCGCCCCACTGCCTTCTATGACCCTGGACCTGCGTATTATGCTCGAGGTCATTCTTGTCATCACTACGGTCTATTTGGCGGCTCCGATCCTGGTTGTCCTGACTGTGTCAGTCATTGGTCTGATCCCGGCGAAGGTGGCCGGGGGGCCAGGTCTTCTGGCCCTGCAGCGTGCTCGAAAGGAGAGCGCAGGCTCAACCGCTATAGCCCTCCCCGCCATGATGATCCTGACCATCGTCATTTCCCTTGTGGCAGCCATGCAGGCTGGCTCCATCGGAGGGGCGGTTCTGAGCCTATATCCGCTGAAGGCCGATGTTATGGCTACTTCCCTTGATTCGGATGCCCAAAACCGCAACCCATCCGATCTGATCGGTGGGATGCCTGAGGTTCGAGACTTTATTACCTACCAGACTCAGCAATGGGCTGTGGAAGGATCACCGGGCCAGACGGCAACGGTGGTATGGGAACCTGCCGAGCAATTGCAGGGTCAGAAAGTTCAGAGTTCGCCGAGCATTCATTTCTCCTTTGTCCAAGGGAATTCGTCTGATCTCGGTTCAGACCGCGTCGCTGTGAATCAGGATTCCTCCTATTCCATAGGCGACACCGTTCGTCTTCTTGATCGCCATGATCAACCGCATGAGGTGCGGGTCGTTGCCCTTGTTCAGTCGCCTGAGGGCATTCCAGAACTATCTGCAGGCAATAACTATCCTCTGTTTCTGACGGCGGAGGATGACCTGCCTCAATTGGGTGAAGACGCACATACGATCATTCCCATATCGGCTGTCAATCCAACAGATGCGCACGGGATTACCTCCCGTCTGAAGAGTGGCCTTCAGGGCGATTTCGCGGTGCAGACCAGGCAGGAGTATATAGATGACTTCATTCAACGAGGCCTGTCCGGGCAGACGGCTATGACGGTCATGATCGTCGGCGGGACCGTTCTTGCCCTAATTTTCATGATGCAGTCCATCGCCATTTCGGCTTGGGAGCGCAATCGGCAGAACCAGCGGCTCAATCAGATCGGGGTGGCCTGGAGGTCAATAGCCTGGTCGGGAGTGATGGAGACACTGACCGATGTGGCCGGCGGTGCAGTGATGGCGCTGCTGGGGATAGCCATTGTCGAGGGCTGTATTGCCTTGAGTTTTGTCCAGGCTGGCATGTCTATGGCTCTGACCCCTGTGCCCGTCGGCCGGTTCCTTCTGGTGACTGTGGTTCTGCTGCTGGTGGCGGTGTTCACATCCTGGGTGTGCAGCCTGCGATCCAGGAAGGCGGAAGAAGGCTGAACCTACTAGGAGGATTTTGCTTCAGTAAGCAAAGTTGCGGGGCGGTGTCACAATGGAGAGCATGGGAAAGACCTTGAATAAGGCGGCTATGGTCGTCGTAACCTATAAGCGTCAGGAATTGCTGACAGGCCTGTTCGACTCCATCCTCCAGCTCACCCAGGCCCCCTGGCGGATCGTGGTGGTGGATAACGAGAATTCGGCAGACACG
>NZ_JBVPQK010000135.1:0-6711 GCF_058197115.1 Bifidobacterium sp. POST2/T3 (B1) | reverse complement strand
ATGACCTTCTTCCATCGGGCCCCCTCGGTGTGGTCCTTGCCATTGTTGCCGCGGCCATCCTCGGTCACCATGCCCAGAGGCTGGGCCCCCTCCCCCAGGTAGGTCAGACCCGAGTGGTTCTCGTAGCCAACCACCCTGCCGAAGTCCTCTGCCTGCTCCACCAGGTTGCCGATCATCCGCTCGGGCTTGGCAATGGTGTGCACGTCAAGAATGCCGACCCCCTCCAGGCGCTCATGGTCGGAGGTCTCGAAATAATGGCCGAAGAGCTGATAGAGCCCGCAGATCATCAGCATGGGCACATCCTGGTCGGCCAGATCGCGCAAAAGTTCGCCCCGCTCCCGCAGGTCGTCGATGATCCGTTCCTGGCCATGGTCCTGGCCGCCACCGCCCAGAATCATGTCGATCCGCTCCGGCCAGGCATCGCCGGGATCGTAATAACGGACCACGGGACTGAACCCATACAAATCAGCCCTGCGGGTCACGCTGAGAATGTTGCCCGAATCCCCATAGATGTTCATGTCGCGGTGGTAAAGGGAGAGAATCAGCAACGGCGGATGGTCTCCCACGGCCTTGGTCTTATCCTGCGTCTGAGGCATTCCTGCGCTCCTTTTGGTTCGCTCGCTCATGCGCCCACCCCGGCATCGTCCACGCTCGTGATCCTGCCGAGGGCGGACCGGAGCCGGAGCATAGACGTATAAGTGCAGTAGATTCGCTTGGGTCGGCCTGGATGCACCTCCAGGAAGGCTGCCAGCGCCCGATCCAGGTCGGTCTCGATCGCCTCGGTGGGCACCTGGTCATAAGCCAGGCGCAGGGCCATGTCATAGGCCCGGGTGCCGGAAACCATAGCCACGCCGGTATTCCTGAGCGAGGTGAAGTCCACATCCCAGAGCCAGCTCATGTCACGCCCGTCCGCATACTCGTCCCGGATGGCAATCATGGTGTCCTGGCCGGAAGGGTCGAAGGAGGACAGGGCCAGTCGGAAGCCCATAGGGTTCTTGACCAGGACCAGCTCAACCGGCGCGCCCTGGTAGGTGATGACCTCGCCACGGCCGAAGGCGGGCGTCACCTTGGACAGGGCATCCATGAGCGCTGCATCATCAGGCTCCTTGTCTTCCAGAACGACTCTCACCAACGCCAGGGCAGCGGCCGCATTGTAGAGGTTGTAGACACCTTCCAGACGCAGATCGGTCTCCAGAAGCCGACCGTCCAGGCGGAAGGCGGCCCTGTGGTCCATGACCCTTTCCAGGGTAACCTCGGCTGGCAGCCGGTGACCGGGGCGGACCGGGCGGGAAGCGCTGGCCGCACCGGCACCATCAGCATCCTGATCCGAGGCATGCATGTCGTCATCGGTGGGGAAATAGCTCAGCAGATCGTCCGACAGGCCGAAGTAGGCCACACCGGTCTGGGCCGGCGTCTGAGCAGCCAGGCTGGCAATGCGCGGATCCTCCCGGTTGAGGACCACCGTGCCCGTGGTGGCCTGGGCCACCTGACCCAGCAGCCGGGCAGTAGTATCGATTTCCCCGAACCGGTCCAGCTGGTCACGCATGACATTGAGCAGGAGGGCGTAGCGGGGCTTGACCTGCCGCACAAAGTGGACCGCATAGGCCTCGTCCAGCTCCAGGACGGCAATGTCAGCGTGCAGACGGCCGGAGAGCCCCAGAGTGGAAACCAAGGCCGAGACCACGCCACGGGTGAAGTTGGACCCAGTCGGGTTGGTGAAGACCTTGAGACCCAGGGATTCCAGCATGGAGGCGACCATTCGGGTAGTGGTGGTCTTGCCGTTGGTCCCCGAGACCAGAACCACCCCGCGAGGCAGCCCCGACAGGGTCTTGGCCAGGAAGCCCGGGTCGATCCGCTCCACCACCTTGCCAGGCAAGGCCGAACCCCCATGATGGGACAGACGCGAAACGAGACGCACCACCTTGCCGACCAGAAGAGCCAGGAGGGAGCGCCAACGTTGCCAGTTCATATTAGGCCTCCTCCCGTTGATTGCTGCAAGTCTTCATGTTTGCGTCAGTACGAGTGAGGAATACGAAGTTTCCACAACCAAAACTCATAGAATAACCTTTCGCAGGGCGACATACGAGAAGCGCACTGATCACAATCTTCGGAGGCCATAGACTTGATTCTACAAAGGACACGTGTCCTAGTACGAGCCCTCGGCCGGCGAGAGTCATATTAATTCAGGTTGTCGGACGATACGCGCTTCTGAGTCGGGCTCTAACGACTTCCCCACCAAGCATTCTGCATCTTCCTGGCCATCCCCACCACATCCGGGTCTTATTGCTGTGGTGCGCGTGCCGTGGTCCCCCGTAGGACCAAGGCGGGAGTCATTAATGAATGGGGTTCCTGGAGATGCTCTCCACGCATTAATATCAAGGCCTTAGTGGCTGCGTCTCTAGACATCTCTATTGGATTCTGATGGATCGTTGTTAAGTTCACAGCAGAAGCCACGTTGGTGTCGTCGAAGCCGATCACCGACATTTCCTCGGGAATGCGTATCCCGAAGTGCCGCAATTCGGCAACTAGGCTGATGGCGAAGTCATCTGACTCCACACATATGGCTGTCGGGCGAGCCTCTGCAGCCAACAGACGGGCCACCGCAGAGGAAACAGCCACATCCTGTGTGTAGTAGTCACTGAATTTACCCATATCGAAACGCTGAGCATTTTCGCCAACAAAACCCTGCTGATGAGCAGCCTCCATGAAATCATCAGCCCGTAACTGAGAAGTAAAATGAAAATCTCCCGGAGCCGGCTGCTCCACAAAAGCGATGCGTCGATGCCCAAGCTGCTTCAGGAGCCCGACTGCCTCCCGCATAGCACGTTTGTCATCCAAGAGAACGGAGGCATCAAATCCCGTCAGGTTGCCCGAATCAAGCCCGACCGTGGGTATGGTCAACTGACCAAGGATTTCGGATTCCACTTGTCCTAGGTTAATAGAAGTAACTATGATGGCATCCACGTTCCCGTCTGCGGGAAGACGCTCAAAAAAGGTATTGAGCTGTTCGTGGGTACGCACTGTGTTGGGAACAACATCGTACTTGTTGCGGACTAGGACATCGTAAGCTCCTTGGAGCACAGATGAGTCAAACCATGTATTGAGGGCATTTGCAAAAACAATCGAAACCCTCATGGTTTTACCGCTGGCCAACGATGAAGCATTCCTGGCAAAGGAGAACCGCAGACGCCTAGCCGCATCCTGCACCCTCGCACGGGTCCGACCGTCCACCTTATCCAGACCACGAAGCGCACGCGAAACTGTGGAATCTGAGACACCTGCCTCAACAGCGACATCGTGCAAGGTGACCCTAGACATTTCATAACCTTTCCAGCAAGGACAGTACATCCCTCTCACAGTATATCGGAGCAAATCCTAGAAGCACACTCATAATTTGACTTTTTAATGCAAGCGCTATTATTCTTAGGAAGCAATAATCCCCTTCGAAGAATACACGGGATTATATGGCACAATGATGTAATACAGCAACTAATTGATCAGTGAGGATACTGAAGTTATGCAAGAAAATAACACTAATAATAAAAACGCTTTTACTAGAGCTGACCTCTGGTGGAAACAAGCGGTGATCTACCAGATTTACCCCCGCAGCTTTAAGGACTCTACAGGCTCAGGCCTGGGTGACATCAATGGGGTCACCAGTAAGATGGACTACTTAAAGGAACTGGGAGTCGATGCCATCTGGTTATCCCCCTTCTATCCCTCCGAACTGGCAGACGGCGGATATGACGTAGAAGACTACAGGAACGTTGACCCAAGGCTGGGGACCATGGACGATTTTGACATGCTGACCCAAGCGGCACATAGCAGAGGCATTAAGGTGATGGTCGACATCGTTCCCAACCACTCCTCCCATCTTCATCCTTGGTTCCAGGAAGCTCTTCACTCTGCCCCAGGGTCAGCAGCAAGGGATCGATACATCTTCCGCGACGGCAAGGGAAAACATGGCGAGTTGCCTCCAAGCAATTGGGTAGGTAACTTCGGGGACCCCGCATGGACCAGGGTCCCAGACGGTCAGTGGTATCTGCATCTGTTCACAGAACAACAACCTGACTTCAACTGGGACAATCCGGAAGTGCGCAACGACTTCATTAAGACGCTGACTTTCTGGTGTGACCACGGCACCGATGGATTCCGTATCGACGTAGCCAACGGCTTGGCCAAGGACCTCGACCGAGACGATCTAGATGACTACGACTTAGACTCCATGAATGTAACAGTAGATGATGGCACCCACCCCGTTTACGACCGTGACGAGGTCCACGAGATCTATCGCGAGTGGCGCAGCAAAGTTTTCAACAAGTACACGCCGGCACGTTTTGCCGTGGGCGAGGCTTGGGTTCCAGCCAACCGTCAATATCTCTACGCCCGCCAGGACGAACTCGGTCAGGTCTTCAACTTCGAATTCGCCAAATGCAACTGGCTCCGTGACGAAATGCACTTAGCCATCGAGGACGGAATAGCGTCCGCTGCGCGGACCGAAGGATCTACCTCGACCTGGGTGATGAGCAATCACGATATTCCCCGAAACGCCACGCGCTACGCCCTCCCTCAGGTCAAATCCGATAATGGCCAATACCATACCATTGCCAAGGACTGGCTTCTGCGTGACGGAACAACATATCACGAGGATCGAGACCTGGGATTGAAGCGGGCCAGAGCGGCCATCATGATGGAAATGGCCCTACCTGGTTCGGCCTACGTCTACCAGGGAGAAGAACTAGGCCTCTTCGATGTTGCTGATATCCCGTGGGACAAACTCGAGGACCCCTCGGCCTTCAGTGCCAAGGAATCCATGGCCAGGAAAGGCAGGGACGGAGCTCGCGTCCCCCTGCCCTGGATCGGCAAGGACAAGCATTCCTTCGGGTTCTCACCCGAGAGAAAACCTGACGGCCAGACCTCTGAGAAGCCCCATCTGCCCCAGCCGGATTGGTTCGCCCAACACGCAGTTGATGTGGAAGAGGCTAACTCCGACTCCATGCTTTCCTTCTACCGGCAGGTAATCAGGCTCCGTCACGAGAACCAGACAGACGATACCGGCATTACCTGGTTGGAAGACTACGACAAGGCTTCTAATAGACATGATGGCGCTAACGGATACCCCGGCGGTTCAATCGCCTACCGCCGCGCTAATGGGTGGGCCAACGTCACGAATTTCAGTGAAGAGCCTCTAACGCTGCCTCACGGCAGGATTCTTCTGACTTCTGAACCACTCACAGCAGACGGTCGGCTTCCACAAGACGCCTCCGCTTGGATCAAGCTTGACTAGGCAAAGAAGGCAACGCATCATGTCAACATCCAAGCCAGCAACAGATCCGACAGCTAAAGCGACTCCAGAGTCTGGTTCAGCATCGGATCAACCCGCGAAGAAAGGTAAGGCGGAATCGCTACGCTATGTGGTAGGCCTCTTCATCTACAACCTTCTGGTCTACATAGGATTCAATGGAGCGGTTGCGGTCCTTCTTCCCCAACGTCTCAAAGACATCGGGGTAGCCAACCCCTCTGCCCTCTTGGGCACTATCAGCGGGGTTGGAGCCGTTCTCTCCATGTTCATCAACGTCTTTATCGGAAGTATGTCCGACAGGACGCGTTCACGATTTGGGCGACGAACACCGTGGATCGTTGCGGGCGCCGTAGTTGATGGCGTCTGCTTCTATGCAGTTGGCTTACCCAAGAGCGGGTCAATGGTGGGAATCATCTATTGCATCTCACTCATCGGTCTGAACATGATGACCGCACCAATCACCGCCGTCCTCTCGGACCGTGTCCCTGAAAAAGACCGCGGAACAGCAGCAGCCGCCTTTGGCGGAGGCGCAGTCATCGGCCAAGGCATAGGAACCCTCATGGATTCGGCTTTCATCAATCACACCCAAGTCGGATTCTTAGTGGCAGGCATTGCTCTTCTTCTTGCCGGATGGATTCCCATGGCAGTCATTCCACGCGAGGCCTCCAACAAGGATATCCCCAAGACGGCCGAGCCCGTCTGGAAAGTTCTAGTCCACGCCTTCACGCCACCGACTAAGGGAGCATCAGATTTTTGGAAGGCTTTCATATGCCGTACCGGCCTGCTGATCGCTTACCAGATGATCACAGCCTACCAGCTTTATATCCTTGAGGATCGCATCGGCCAGACCAAGGCACAGGCAGGGTCCGTCATCGCCACTATGTCCATGATCACCATGGTGGTTTCCCTGATAGCAACCTTCTCGTCAGGGCCCATATCCGATATGATCAAACGGCGCAAACCACCCATCATATTCGCTTGCGCCCTCTATGCTATCGGCATCGCTCTGGCATGGGCCATCCCCACTCCCACTGGAATGCTGCTTTTCGCAGGCGTAGCCGGCTTCGGGTACGGCATGTATTCCGCTATAGATCAAGCACTCAATGTTGACGTCCTGCCCAACAAGGAGAACGCAGGCAAGGACCTGGGCTTCATCAACATAGCTACTTGCGCAGGGCAAGCTATCGGTTCGGTCTTCACGTCGACCATAGTCACCGTCAGCGGAGGCTATAACTTGGTCTTCCCGGTTGCCATCACCATGACGATCTTTTCGGCCATCGCAGCCGTCATGATCAAGAAAGTGAGGTAGAGAATCTTCCAGTCGGATTCCGGTATCAGACCCCTCCCTGCTGATAGTCCTGGGGCATGTCCTTGAACTTGGACTTCTCGCCCAGGAAGGCCAGCTTGAA
>NZ_JBVPQK010000134.1:0-6817 GCF_058197115.1 Bifidobacterium sp. POST2/T3 (B1) | reverse complement strand
CTGACCACGGCCATCAGCGTCCCAGTCATCGCCCCGGGCGAGACCTTGGGCAGCTACCGGCAGAAGCTGACCAACAGTGGTGTCAGCGCCGACAGGATCACTTCAGTCGGCAAGGACACGGACAAGGTGACCGCTGTAAGTCCCGGAGCCGGCAGCAAGGTGGACGACAACACCCCCATCACGGTGACCACCGTCAGCTCCACAAACTGACCCGAAGATGAAATCATGATGGGGTCCCTTCCCAAAGGAGAAGGGACCCCATCGCTTTCCAAACTGCAGTTGGGAAATGACTTCTGAATCTCAGACTGATGCTCTACGCCGGTGATGGGCCAACAGGTAGAAAAATGCAAAACCAATTGACACTGCTGCCAATAAGAATGCTCCTACCGTTATTGGCAGACGTAGGGATTCAGTGTGGAACAGCACCGCAACCAGCAGAAGGAAATAATGCGGCAGGTATCCACCTAACCCACCTAGAACAACTTGGAATCCAGATACGAGTGCCGCATTCTCATTGTTTGCACAGTCAGCTATTTTCATGTAGAAGGACGACGACATAGTACCCAGCCCGATTCCAACAACTACAGCGCTGGCATACATCAAGGGCAAAGTATGTGCCAGGGATATGAGCAAGGTTCCTACGGCTAGCGCGCCTGTGCAGAATGTGATTGTATAATCTTTCAATACCTTCTGAATAAATCCAAAGGATAGAGCTGCAAACATAGCCGTGAATGTAGCAGTTGATAGCACTGTCGCTGCTGTAGCGGCGTTCCCTAGGTGTTCAGTGACGATAATGCTTGACAAATTCAACTGGTAAACCGTTTGGACAATCATGCAAATGCAATAAAAAATCACAAATACATATAACCTATTGGGAAGATTTTTGATAGCGATCCGCAGAGGCGTTTGCTCTTGAATCGGCTTGGTTTTGGGCTCAGGCAAGAACAAAAGCAAGAGAGCAAAACTGAGCAATATCAGCAGATATGCGCCCCAGCTGATGCGGACAGAAACCCCCACAAGAAGACCGACGATCATCTGCAACAAAATAAGTGCCACATTTTTCACAACTTCCCCTACACCAAACATATAGGCTCGGCGCTCGCTAGGAAATAAATCAATAATCAACGCATTGCCCAGCGGGAACAGCAGACCTAAACCGAAGCCGAGAAACATGCGGGCTATGATCATGGCATTAAAAGACAGGAGAAACATAGGTGCAATTCCCGAACAAACAATCAGCATAAAAGAAACTGATAAAACCTGGCGATACTTGAAACGGCGCCCTGTCAGCAGTCCTGAAAAAATCGAGGCTGGAATAGACCATAGATTAGGTATGGTGATGAGCGAAGCTATTCTTTCGTGCGATATACCTGGATACAAGGTCTGTAGATCATGCAGAGCCGGGTCCATCACATTCGCTGCGATACAAGCAAAATAGATCTGCAAAACTCCTATGGCAATGGCGATGGTCCTCGCCCTACCAGAAAACTTATCAACTAGCATGAGATGCCTTCCGAGTCTCTTTGATCAATTCAGCCATACGACGAGCAAGATCGTCAAAGTCAATATCGTTGGCTGCTATAAGGGTTTGTTGGTCGACCTGTGCCAAGTCAAAATGATTGGCCCCGCAGATAGCACCGCAGATAGCACCAATCGTGTCTGTGTCGCCACCGATATTAGCCGCAATATGCACGCATGGCTTCAACTTTCCAGAGCATTTTCGGACAATAGCCAATACCGCCGGGACCGTTTCAATAGTCTGCATGCCTGTACCCATGAAGCTGTATAAACAATCCAGGAAGCGATCTTCGTTTTCTTCTTGGGCCAGTCGCCAACCAAAATGTATGCGAGCCATCAAATCAGGACCCGGACGAGGAACACCGAAAGCTTCTGCAGCGGCAGCCGCCTGCCTTATCAGCTCATAGAGCTCATCCCAATCGATCACCGGATGATCAAAACAGTAACTAACCGTTGCAGCGATAACCGAAGCCCCTTGTATAGCAATTTGGGTATTATGCGTGGGCATACAGATTTCTGCAACCTGTTGAACCATATCCCCCAAATCCAGATAGGAGTGGACCAAACCGATTGGCGCAATTTTCATAGCTGCGCCATTAGTGGTTCCAGTAGTACCAGCCTCAGTTATCGAAACACCGCTCTCGATAGCCTTTAGAGCCCGCACAGTACTGGGGCCTACGACATATTGACTTTTGTCGTCATGCTCCAACCAGCGCATTAACCGTTGAACAAAATCTTTTGCTTGTACTCGTCCGTGCCCTAGCAAAAGGGACTCACAAACAAACACCGTATGTTGAGTATCGTCAGTTACTTCACCTGCTGCTAGCCGCCGGTATATAGCTGCCTCGTCAACAGGACTTGGCAGAAATGTAGTCACTCTGCCAAATTGGCGGGCGATGCCTTTACGTGTGTAATTTTCGGTTGGCATACCCATGGCATCGCCATAAGCGACAGCCAGCAGAGTATGCTTGGTTCTTTCAAAAATGGAATCCATAGACCCACGTCTTTCAAAGTCACTCGCTTGCATTACTGCCTGTGCTTCTCCATGAAACCGTGCAACTGTTCGGCAGTAGGGGATGCCTGCGCACCGAAATCCATGCAGGTATAGGCTGCACACGCAGTCGAGTACTGTAAGGATTCCAGTAAGGGTTGCTGGTGAATCAAATAGGCCACCATAAAAGAACCGATGAAAGAGTCCCCGGCTCCAGTAGTATCGGAAGCATCAATAGAGAGAGCTGGAACGATTATTTTCTTATCATCCTGATCCCAGGCAACCAAGCCGTCACTACCCAAGGTCAGGATGATGAGACCGTGGAAATATTGCCTTATATAGGCTGCCTGATCATCTACATTACCGCTGCCGCTCAGTGCTTTAATCGCTTCTTGACAAGGGGCGAACACTGTAACATATTGCAGGATTTCAGTCAAAAAAGTCCTGTCGACACCACGGGAAAGAATACTGTCCAAATCTTCCTGATAGTTCAGCACAACTTTTTTGCCTGCTTTATATGCCTCCCGAGCCGCAGTCATGCTCATAGGCGCTGGGTTAAGGTCCAGATATACAATATCTGCCTCTTCTATCAGCGATAGGTTTGCTTGCCCCTCAGTCAATGCAGGAAGACGTTTTTCAGCAGAGACTACCAGCATCTTTTCACCGTGAGGGTCAACATATATTAGGCAAGAAGGCGCTTCATATTGCCCATCCTTCCTGTAAACACCCCTGCTATCAATACCGCAACGATGTAAATTATCCATAATCCAATCGCTATCGGCATCCTTGGCGATCTGCGTGACTACCCCTGTAGCAGCACCAAGCTTGGCCGCTTGTACGAGCACATTTGTACCGCTCCCACCTTGCATACGTTCAGATTTGGTTACAGTACAGAAGCTGTCACGAATAGGTAGATGATCCACATGCGCAATCGTGTCAACGGCAATACTACAAATTCCGAGAATATTCATTTTTCTATTCCTAGCTATATTGAGCCTCATAAAAGGCATTAATCCATCAACGAAGTTTTAAAAAACATGAATATGCTCCCCCGATGGCGCATGTTTAGACAACTGTCGTTAGAGAAAATACTCAGCGATTTATAACGCTGATAGATTCACGATCTATAAACTTTGCATCCACAAAGGCACTGTTAACTGACGTACCTTTCATTCGTTTTAGCAGCATCTTTACCGCCATCGAGCCAAGCTCGTGCTCATCCTGACGAATAACCGAAATGCGAGGAGAAAAAGCCCTGAACACTTTTGAATCGTCAAAAGATACCAATGAAAGGTCAACACCGACGCGAACGTGCATTTCCCGGCTTTGTTCCAATATAGTGACTGCATCATCAGCGTCACCACACAGAACAGCTGTTACACCTACTCTGAGCATCCTCTTAATTACCGGCGCGCAAGCGGTCTGATTAAAACCTGTTGACTCAACGAACAGATTATCATCGCCCACTATTGGACCAGCAATCTTACGGAAAAGCTGTTCTCTTTCCTGAAGAGGATGGGAGCGCAGTATCTCTCCCGAAATATAGCCGATCTGACGATGGCCACGCTCGTACAACGTTTTTACAGCGGTCTCCATGGCTGATCTAACATTGACCCGTGCCATAGCGACATCTTGCCGCCAAGGATATTTCCCGATGAATACAAGAGGAAAATCCTTATCGATCATACGTTCGATGACTTCAGATCGCTCCATGCTCGGAACAACCAAAGCACCATCGAAACGCTGCTGCAGCATACTTTGCAAGTATGCATTGAGGTTTTGTTTGTCCCTCGAAAAACTCCCAATAAACGTTGAGTACCCAGAAGCCAGGAATTCATTCTGGACGAAATAAACCAGATTAGCATAAAAAGGGTTACGTATATCATGCACGATGAGCCCTACCACATTCGAATCAACAGCACGAATTGATCTCGCTCTCGAATCGGGAACATAATCTAATTCTTTAATTGAACGTTGAACTTGGTCATACGTCTGATGAGACACTGGACCTGTCCCGTTCAGAGCTCTAGACACCGTGGAAACGGATACGCCGGCTCTCGCCGCTACATCGCGTATCGTCACGAAACCCATGCCAACCCCTGTCAGTCGCCACAGAACCCTTGTTTTCTGCTTACTCATTATTTATGTCATCGTAGACACCTGCCTCACCTAAGTAATAGTAAAAACGTTACCAGCCAATGATAAAGCGCCATTCATTTTTATTTGTGGTAACGATTCCTTACATTAATAACACGCTTTCTTCGTGTCAAATCATTATTGAGCCAGATGCCGGCCTCGCATTTATTAGCTGGCTTTCAACGGAATCAGAGAAACCTTCTCATGATCTCTGTTAGGCAACAAATAAGCGGCGGGACCGCAGGATCACGTCGGATTCTGCAGCCCCGCCGCTTCTCCATGCCAACTAGGTCAGAAGGTGGAGTAGTTGGACATCTGTCTGAGCAAGGGTACGTTGCTGGCCAGCCATGGGAAGCCCCATTCCATCAAGGCGCAGGCCAGAGCCAGAAGGAGCAGAATCAGCAGAAGCCAGCGAATCGGAGCTATGCCGGACTGGTGCCGCAGTAGCCAGCCATAGAGGCTGATCATGGGCTGGGGCTTCTCGCCCTTGCGAATCTGCCGCAACAAGGGGTAACGCCATGCAACCAGGGCCGCCAGGTAGATGATCAGATAGGCTGCTACCAAAACCAAGAGGACCGGCTGCAGGGAACCCAGCCTGGCCATAACTGAGCCCTTGTCGTCTGCAAAGGCCACATTGCTGCCTCGGTCGCCAAGCAGTTCCTTAGGCACTCCGTCGGACACCTTGGCCCAGTAGCCGAATTCGCCCCAGCTGATCCAGCGGTGGGTGGCCGTGGTGTACTTGGGCTCGCAAGTGGTCAGTGTAATCATGCGCCGATCAGGAGCCTCATTGGGCGAATAAGGGTTGGGGGCGATAACGTTGACCTCGGTGGGAGCGACAATCTTGTAGCGGGTGTAGTGGTAGACGTACCAGTAATCCTTGGTGCGCAAAACGATGGCATCGCCCACTCGCAGCTGGTCCACATGGCCCAGCGGCTCACCATAGCCAGCGCGGTGTCCGGCAATAGCCACGTTGCCCAGCTCGCCAGGCATCTGCGTATTGGGGTAGTGTCCCAGTCCCGCGTAGGCCAGCTCTCGGGGCGACGTGCCCTGAACCACGTTGCGCTCCCAATGCTGCCCAAAACGAGGAATGTAGATCTGGGCCATCAGATCGCCCTCGGAGGCGTGTTCGGGCTGTACCGGCGGCATTCCGCTCTGAGGCTTGGCCACCTTTCGGGTATCTCCCGATCCCGGGTCGCTCCAAGCGGTCGAGGTCCGGGTCTCCAGCTGCTGATGCTCGGACTGCACGCCGGTCCACCAGAGCTGCCAAACCACGTAGAGGGCACAGATGACGGCCAGCGTAATCAGCAGCTCCCCCACGATTTCCGCTATGCCAGCCGGCCAGTTTCGTCGCTTATCGGCAGGTTTATCAACCGATGTCCTGTCGTTCTCCGAGTCTTCTGTCGTCATTTACCGTGCCTTCTCATCTAGAGATGCATACTGGAGTGGCTGCAGGACAGCCGTCGTCTCGGGGAATCTCAGATTGCCCGAAGACTCGACATTCCATCCCAGACCTACCGTATTCACGTACTCCTTGTAAATCCGGATGGATGGCGAAGCATTCAGGGACTTGGTCATCCGATCGACTGGTCCTATGGCCGAAATCTTATATGGCGGCGAGTACTTTCGACCGTGCAGCAGCAGCACATTGCCCACGCATCGCACGGCCGTGGTGGGCAGAACACGCTGGTCCTGGATCCTCATGGACTCGGCTCCCCCGGCCCAGAGGGCGTTGACCACACTCTCCACATCCTGCTGATGGATGACGTAATCGTTGATGTTGGCCGTTGACCCGTCGGACCCTACCTTCTGCTGCCAGAGCGGGGAATCATCGAGGGTTACCGTCAGTCCCGGCCCCTGGACGGCCTTGAGCACCGTGCCCGATCCAGGGTCCTCACGGGCCTGGTTCGAGTTGCCCTTGTCGTCGTCGGTGAGGGTCTTCAACGCGTTGATCTCTGAGCTCATGTCATTGATGTCCTTGCGCAGCTCAGCAGCCTTGTTCTCGCGCTCTTCCACCAGCCCGGCCGTATCCGAGGTGACCGTGACCGTCCTATTGACACGGATGTTGGTGGTCAGCATGTACCCGACCAAGGCAAGGACCACAGCCACGGACAATGTGCCGACCAGGGACCTGCGCGCTCCGTGCCGTCCCGTCCGTCTGGTCATAGGCATACC
>NZ_JBVPQK010000133.1:0-6819 GCF_058197115.1 Bifidobacterium sp. POST2/T3 (B1) | reverse complement strand
GGCGACATCATCACCGACGAGGCCGGCGCAGTTGTGGGCGGAATCGGCTATTCGGCATCAGCCAACATCAATGTGACAGACGAACATCCCTCCATGTTCGAGCCCATCCACGGCTCCGCCCCCGACATTGCAGGCAAGGGCATAGCCAACCCTTCGGCCACGGTCCTGTCTGCCGCCATGCTCCTGCAGCACTTCGGGTACGACAAAGCAGCCGCCCGCATTGATCGCGCCGTGGAAGCGGATGCTGAGGAGAACTCCTCACGCAAACGCAGCACTGACCAAATCGGCCAGGACATCATCGCAAGACTGTAAATAGGCAGCAACACACCTGTAAGCGCTCCGGAGGATTGAAACTCCGAACTCCGGGCGCCTAACCACCCTATCCGCAGCGAGGATGCCGACGGACAGGACGAACCAGGGGCATCCATAAGTTCCGACAACGAGGTTAGACAATATGAAAATCGCATTGGATCCCACACCATTCCATCCTGATCTGCCATTCCTGGATCTGCCCAAGGCGGTAGCGGACGCAGGCTACAAGTATATGCAGCTGGCTCCACACGATGCTTTCCTGCCGTTCTATATGCACCCCAAGGCGGACGACGAACTAGTCAAGGACTTCGCGGCCGCCCTGAAGAAAGCGCATGTTGAGCTGTGCTCGCTGCTGCCGGTCTACAGGACCTCCTGGCCCGACGAGCGAGAGCGGCAGACAGCCGTGCGCAATTGGAAACGGGCCATCGAAATCGCAGCTCTGCTGGACGTGCACGTCATCAACAGCGAATTCAGCGGCATACCGGAGCGCTATGAGGAGTCCGAGGCTGCCTTCTACGCGACCATGGAGGAGATACTGCCCCTGCTTGAGCGGGAAGGCATCCGCATCAACTTCGACCCGCACCCCTACGATTTCGTCGAGAACGGCATCGATGCACTGAGGATCACCAGAGGCCTGAACAGTCCGCTGGTCGGCGCGGTCTACGTGGCTCCTCACACCTTCCACTACGGCAATAATGTGGACGGGATCACCGCCCTGGCCGGCAAACGACTCAGGACGGTCTATATCTCAGACAGCTATGACCATCATCGTTCGCATGAACTACGCTATATAGCCAATCCCCCAGGGACCAACGCCCGCGTTCACCAGCACCTGAAGGTGGGCGACGGCGATGTGGACTTCAAGGCCCTGTTCGCTGCCCTGAAGAAGAACGGGTTCCTGGACCGTGAGGATTCCATCATCGTCTCCAACGTATTCGCCGAGGACGAGACCGCCCACGAAACGTCCGTCTACCAGCGTGAAACCATAGAACGCCTGGTGGCGGAAGCCTGAACGCAACTGCCTGTTTCCTCAGGAGTTGCCATGTCGGCCGGCACTGAATGTGACGCAGTGTCGGCCGACTCATCTTCTTATAAAGAGCGTGCGCCAACAAAGGAAGTGACCTAACATGAACCTCTGGCTGATCATCGGTTTGGCGGCGGCTGCTGTCCTGATCGGCCTGGACAAGTCGTTGATACCAGGCTCAGCCATCCTGGCGGTGGCCGCTCTGGCGTCACTGATGCCCGCCAAAGAAGCCACCGAGCTGACGCTGATCATGGCTGTCGTCGCTGACTGGACCGCCATCTGGGCCTACCGGCATGACATTGTGCTGGCTTCCCTGCTTAGACTGTTGCCGACTGTGACCATAGGCATCCTTGCCGGTGTCTGGTTCTTGTATCACGCTGACAATGACGCGACCAAAAAAACCATCGGGGTCATACTTGCCTGCTTCATTGCGCTTTACTTCCTCTCACGCATAAGGTCCGCGCTGAAAACGCGGCACGGCGGCAAGGATGAAGCCCTCCAAATCGAAACCAAAAGCAAGAGCAGGCAGAAGCAGTGGATAAGCGTGGCCTTCCACATGCTCTGCGGCGTTCTGGCGGGTTTTACCACCATGGTGGCCAATGCCGGAGGACCGGTCACAGCCGTCTATTTCAGCAGCGAGCGGTTGCCGGTCAAGCAATTCCTAGGCACCACGGCAGCTTTCTACTTAGTGGTGAATATGGTGAAGCTGCCTTTCGCAGTCGGACTGAACACAACCAACAGAGAAACCGCGCTTGCCCTCCTATGCGTTCTCCCGCTCACATTGCTCGCCGTCTTCTGCGGCAGGCTGATCGCCGGTCACGTCAACCAGAAAGCCTTTACTGCGGCAATCTATATCTTCGCAGTCATCGCCGTCATCAACCTTCTGGTCTGAAAGGCGCCATTATGGCAACAGTACCAATTCCTGCACAAAAATTGGCAGAACGCTCCCAATCTCAGCAAAAGACCAAGACAGACTTGAATCTGGCTGAAGGCTTACTACCTTAGCCAATGCCGAGAACAGACACAGCGCGTGTTGTCTATTCAACGCCTTCGATCCAATGAGGGAAATGCTATGCGCAACACTACAGAACAATTCGTGTACAAGCTGTCTGAAGGCGATGCCTCCATGCGTGATCTGCTGGGAGGCAAGGGAGCCGGCGTGGCGGAGATGACCAAACTAGGCATGCCTGTGCCCGAAGGTTTCACTATCACCACGCAGGCCTGCAAAAACTACCTATCCGGATCCAACGACATCAGCCAGGAAATCCGCAAGCAGATTCTGAGCAGTCTGTCCGATCTGGAGAAAGCCACTGGCAAGCGACTCGGGGACGGCGTTAATCCCCTGCTGGTATCGGTCAGATCAGGAGCTCAGGTCTCCATGCCCGGCATGATGGACACCATTCTCAATCTGGGACTGAACGAAGAGGTGGTGCAGGCTCTGATCAGTAAGACCGACAACCCCCGCTGGGCCTGGGACTCCTACCGCCGGTTCATTCAGATGTACAGCAATGTAGTGATGGGCTTTCCCGAGGAAGTCTTCGAACAACGCCTCTCCAAGCGCAAGACCGAGCGACAGGTCAGCGACGACAACGACCTGGATGCCGAGGACATGGAATGGCTGGCCCACCGTTTTCTGGACGATTATCAGCAGCAGGAAGGCCACGAGTTCCCGACCGATCCCACCATCCAGCTCTTCGAATCCATCAAGGAGGTCAGGGCTAATGCGGACACGCCGGAAGATGCTCGGCGTTCACAGGAGCTGGGTGCTGAGGGAATCGGCCTGTGCCGCACCGAGCATATGTTCTTCCAGCCCGATCGCATCGAGGCCGTCAGACGGATGATAGTGGCAGCAGACGAAGAAGAACGTCAGGAAGCTCTCGACGCCCTCCTGCCCATGCAACGTGAGGACTTTACCGCCATGTATGAGGCCTTGGGCGGAAGGCCGATGACTGTCAGACTGATTGATCCGCCACTGCACGAATTCCTGCCCAAAACCGCTCAGGCCGTGGAAGCTCTGGCAAAGGCGACCGGGCATACAGCCGAGGAGATCAAAGACACTGCTGACGAACTGACCGACGTCGATCCCATGCTGGGACACCGGGGATCCCGCCTGGCAGTCACCTACCCCGCCATCGCCCGCATGCAGACCCGGGCCGTAGTGGAAGCCGCCATCCAGGTCAAGCGCCGGCACCCCGACTGGTCCCTTGCTCCAGAAATCGAAATCATGGTGCCTCTGGTCAGCGAACCGGCGGAATTCAAATATGTCAAGCAGATTGTGGAGGAGACGGCAAACCAGGTCATCAGGGAATCCGGGCTTCCCATGTACTGCTCGGTCGGAACCATGATCGAAACCCCCAGGACGGCACTGCTGGCCGGTGATATAGCAGCCGGCGCTGAATTCTTCTCTTTCGGCACCAACGACCTTACCCAGACGACCTTCGGGCTCAGCCGGGACGATGCCGGCTCCTTCCTCCAGGACTATTACGACAAGGGGCTTCTGCAGGAGGATCCCTTCTCCCATCTGGACCAAGCGGGAGTCGGCAGGCTGGTTGAGATGGCGGTGAAGTATGGCAAACGCACCCGTCCGAACCTGAAGGTCGGCATATGCGGCGAGCACGGCGGGGATCCCTCCTCCATCGAATTCTGCGAGCGCGTTGGCCTGGACTATGTATCCTGCTCAACCTACCGGGTGCCGGTGGCGAGACTGGCCGCAGCCCAGGCCAGTCTGGGCAGGCATGCGCCCGAACGCAGGAAAGACAGCAATCAGGAAAACCAAACACCGCCGCAATAAGAACCAATCTACAAGAATAGTAAGGAAATCAACATGAACGAAAGCACCGATGCGGACAAGGTCAGAGAACTCAAACAGTTCGCTGGTCGGATCAGACAGGAGACGATCAAGGAGATCTCAGCCTTTGGGACCGGCCACGTAGGGGGATCCCTGTCGATAGCCGACCTTTTGGCCGTCCTGTACGGGCAGGAGATGAACATCAAGCCCGAGGATCCACAGTGGGCCGACCGGGACTGGTTCGTCCTGTCCAAGGGCCACTGCGCCCCGGCCCTATACGCCACACTCGCCTTGCGCGGATACTTCCCCATGGATTGGTTGAATACCCTCAACCGCAACGGGACCAACCTTCCCAGCCATGCCGACAGACTCAAGGTTCCCGGAGTGGACGTAACCGCCGGGTCCCTGGGTCAGGGGGCCTCAGTAGCCTCCGGCGTTGCCCTGGGACTGAAAATGGATGGTCGGGACAACAAGGTCTATCTGGTCATAGGAGACGGCGAGAGCCAGGAGGGGCAGATTTGGGAGATGGCCCTTTTCGCCGCCCAGCATCGCCTGGGCAATCTGATTGCTTTCATGGACTATAACGGCCTGCAGCTGGACGGATACTGCAAGGACATCTGCTCCTTGGGAGATGCCGCAGCCAAGTTCGAGGCTTTTGGGTGGCAGGTCGTTGACGTTCCCGATGGCAATGACGTCCCCTCCATTCTTCAAGCTTTGGAGACAGTCCACAGCAAGACACAAAAGACCGACGACCGACCTTCAATGATCGTGCTTCACACGGTCAAGGGCCTGGGATGGTCCGAGATTGCCGGAACTCCGAAGAGTCATTCAACAACAATCAACGAGCAGCAGCGCGACCAGGCTTTGGCTGAAATCCAAACAATGATGGATGCAGCCTGAGCATGAGAGCCATGTGCGCGAGCCTGATTGCACACGGACAGATGAAAAGGGAAGAGGAATGATAGAACATACTTTGAAAAACGAGAAACAGGAAATGCGGCAGGCCTTCTGCCAGTGCCTCCTCGATCTGGCGGCCGACGAGGAGCGCCTGGTTCTGCTGGATGCTGATTTGATGAGTGCCATGGGCACCAAGCCCTTCCAGGAAGCCTACCCCGAACGGACAGTGGACTGCGGCATCCAGGAAGCCAATATGATCGGCACTGCGGTAGGACTCTCCCTTACCGGCAAAATACCGTTCGCACACACCTTCGCCTCCTTCATGAGCCGAAGGGCCATGGACCAGATCTTCATTTCCGGCGCCTACAGCAAGGCCAATGTCAAACTCATTGGCTCCGACCCGGGAATCACCGCCAAGACCAATGGCGGCACCCACATGTCCTTTGAGGATATGGGGATCATGAGGGGCATCCCCACAATGACCGTCCTGGAAGCCACCGACATCACCATGCTGAAATGGATAATGGGTTGGATGTCCCGAACCTACGGCATGCAATACATGCGGTTGGTGCGCAAGCAGTGCGTCAAAATCTACCGGGATGGAACTGATTTTCAAATAGGAAAAGCCGTGCAGGTCATGAATCAGTTCGATGCACAGGCAACCATCATCGCCAGCGGCGTCTGCGTGGCTGAATCCATCAAAGCCGCCCGTACCCTGAGCGATGAAGGCATAGGGGTCCGCATCCTCGACATGTTCACTTGGAAACCATTGGACAATCAGGCTGTGATCGATGCGGCCAAACAGACCGGGGCTATCGTGACCGCCGAGAACCACAATGTCAACACAGGTCTGGGTGCTGCCGTCAGCGAAGCAGTGGCAAGCAGCTGTCCGGTTCCTATCGAATTCATTGGAGTGCACGACCGATTCGGCCAGGTCGGCGACCAGGACTATCTGGCTCAGCAGTACGGAATGACCGCAAAAGACATTGTAGAAGCCGTCAGAAAAGTCGTCGATAGAAAGCGCCTGTATCTTCACCGCTGACATCTAAGACGTCACCGGAGCACAGAAGAGGGGCAGGGTGTCGGATTGCCGGCACCCTGCCCCTTATTGACCTGTGGCTTAACGCGCGAACTCTAGCCTGCAGCCCTGGACCGGGTTGCACGCACGTTTACCGGATCATTCCTATTTCTGAGCCAGCATGGACTGGTTGATCGCCGCCAGGAAGTCCCGGTTGGTGGCGGTCTTCTTCAGCCTGGGCACCAAGGTCTGGTAGGCCTGCTCGGTCTCCATGCCGCCCAGGAGGCGACGCAGCCGGTAGACCACAGCCAGCTCCTCGGGTGCAGTGATCAGCTCCTCGCGCCGGGTGCCGGAGGCATTGATGTCGATGGCGGGGAACATACGCTTATCGGCCAGGTCCCTGGTCAGTCTCAGCTCCATGTTGCCGGTGCCCTTGAACTCCTCGAAGATGACCTCATCCATCTTGGACCCGGTCTCCACCAAGGCCGATGAGATGATGGTCAAAGAGCCGCCGTTCTCGATGTTGCGTGCGGCACCGAAGAAGCGCTTGGGCGGATAAAGGGCCTGAGCATCCACGCCGCCGGAGAGGATGCGTCCGGAGGCGGGAGCCGAGATGTTGTAGGCGCGGGCCAGACGGGTCATGGAATCCAGAAGGACCACCACATCTTGTCCCAGCTCCACCAGGCGCTTAGCCCGTTCGATGGCCAGCTCGGCCACGGTGGTGTGATCGCTGGCGGGACGGTCGAAGGTGGAGGAGATGACCTCGCCCTGAACCGTGCG